>NZ_JBEXCV010000004.1:0-131922 GCF_040605455.1 Embleya sp. NPDC005575
ACCCACCCAACCAATCCAGCCCGTCCGGCGCTTGAGGACCCCCGAGAACCACCCACCCAACCAATCCAGCCCGTCCGGCGCTTGAGGACCCCCGAGAACCACCCACCCAACCAATCCAGCCCGTCCGGCGCTTGAGGACCCCCGACCCGCCCCAACCCACGCACGTGACCACCCCCGCCCCCGACCGTGAAACCATCGTCGTCCCACACGTGTGCGTCGAGGGAGTGATCGTGGAGGTCGAGCAGTTCGCCGTCGTGGTCGGGGAGCGCATGGGGCGCCCCCGCCGCAACGAGCGCCGATCCCGCGGCGAGCGCTTGTTCGACGCACTGCGCGAACTGGTCGAGGGCGGCGACCTGCTCCCCGAGACCAGGCTGCCCTCCGAGCGCGCTCTCGCCGAGGCGCTCGGGTTCAGCCGTGGCACGGTCACCTCGGCCTACCTCTCGCTGAACCGCATCGGCCTGATCGAACGCCGCCACGGCAGCGGCTCCTACGTACGCCCGGGCGGCCGGCCGACCTTCGCGCGCTGGCTGCGCGAGGGCGCCATCGTGGTCGACCTGGCCAAGGCGGCCGTCCCCGACGCCTCGCTGCTGCCGCACACCGCGCTGCGCGTCGAGGACCTGCTCGACGCCCGTCCGCAGGACGGGTACGCGCCGGCCGGCGACCCGCGTCTGCGCGCCCTGATCGCCGCGCACGAACTGCCCGCCGGGTTCGCCGCCGACGACATCGTGGTCACGTCCGGTGCGCAGCAGGCGATCCACCTGGTCGCCGACGCGCTGCTCGGGCCCGGCGACCGGATCCTGGTCGAGCCGACCACCTATCCAGGGATGCTCGCGGCCGGTTACCGGTTCGGCGCCGAGGCGATCCCGGTCCCTGCCGATCGCCACGGCTTCGACCCGGACGCACTGCGCTCGGCGATCCGTCGGCATCGCCCCGCGTACGTGTTCTCACTGCCGGTGCACAACCCGACCGGTGCGGTGGTCTCGGCCCGGCGCGCGAAGGCGATCGCCGAGGTCGCCGCCGAGGAGGGCGCGCTGCTCGTGGAGGACCGCAGCCTCGCCGATCTCGCCGACGGCCCGGTGGCCTCGGCAGCCGAGCACCTGCCCGAAGGCACGGTGTGCCTGGGCACCCTGTCCAAAACCACGTGGGGCGGTCTGCGGCTGGGCTGGGTCGCCGCGCCGACCGCCGTACGAACCCTGCTGATCGAGGCCAAACAGCGTACCGACCTTGCCTGTTCCACCCTCGACCAGCAACTCGCCATCCACCTGCTGCGCGACCCCGACCGGGCGAAGCGGGTGCGCGAGTGGTCCGCCACGCTGGCCGACCGCCGCGATCACTTCGCCGCCGAGCTCACCGAGCACCTGCCCGAGTGGGAGTGGACGCTGCCGCGCGGCGGCCTGTCCCTGTGGGCCCGCCTGCCCGGTGTGGACGGAGAGGAATTCGTCGCCACCGCCCTGCGCCACGGCGTCTCGGTCTCCCCCGGCGCGGTCTTCGCCCCACTCCCCGACACCGCCGCCGACCGCATCCGCCTCAGCTACGCCTGGCCCGAACCGGTCCTGTCCCAGGCGGTCGAACTCCTCGTGAAGGCCTGGCGCGAGTCCCGCTGATCACCCGGCCGACTCGGCCGACTCGGCCGACTCGGCCGACTCCAGCAGACCCCACCGGACGCCGCCGCGCACCGCACGCGGCACGCCGCAGTCACACACCACCGACGAACCGCCCCCACCCTCAACTCCCCTCCCCCGCAAGCCGACCCGGCCCCGCCCACCCGCACCGCGAGCGGCGGAACACCGCCATGTCCGCATGCCGGATCGGCACTAGTGGCTCAATACCGATAGGGCTAATGTGCCAGTCGTCAAGTGGCTCATCGAGGCATTCGTCAGCGATCCACTTGTCGGCAGACCCGACCGGCGCCGCCGCAGGGCACGAGCGCACGGCCGGACGCGACCACGCACGAGCACACGAGGGCGGGAGCAGCGATGGCACTGACCGAAGCGGATTGGATCTGGATGGGCGGCGCGCTCGTGCCGTGGGCCGACGCGAAGGTGCATGTCCTCAGCCACGGACTGCACTACGGCACCGGCGTCCTGGAAGGCACCCGGGTCCACCTCACCCCGCGCGGCCCCGCGGTGTTCCGACTCGACGACCACCTGCGCCGCTTCCGCGAAAGCGCGCACATCCTGGGCTTCGAGGTGCCCTACGAGTTGCCCGCACTGCGCGCCGCGACGGTGGAACTGGTCGCCGCCAACGGGCACTCCGAGTGCTACCTGCGCCACCTCGCGCACATCGGCTACGGCGAGATGGGCCCGGCCTTCCGGCCCGAGATGGCCGTCGACGTGAGCATTGCGGGGTGGGAGTGGCGCGCCTACCTCGGCAACGAGTCGGCCGAGCGCGGCATCCGCCTCGCGACCAGTTCGTGGCGGCGCAACGACCCGAACGCGCTGCCGCCCGCGGCCAAGGCCACCGCCGGCTACCTCAACTCGGCGCTCGCCAAGACTGCGGCGCTGCGGGCCGGTTACGACGAGGCGCTGCTGCTCAACGCGGACGGCTACGTCAGCGAGTGCAGTGCGGCCAACGTCTTCGCGGTACGCGACGGCATCCTGTACACGCCGCCCGCGAGCGCCGGCGCACTGCGCGGGATCACCCAGGACACCGTGCTCACGCTGGCCGCCGATCTGGGCCTGCCGGTCCGCGTCGAGAACCTGCTCCGCTCGGACCTGTACACCGCGGACGAGGTCCTGGTCAGCGGCACCGCGGCGGGCGTGGTGCCGGTGGCCTCGCTGGACGACCGCGAGGTGGGCACCGGTTCGGTCACCCGAAAGCTGCAGGCCGCCTACACCGCGGCGGTCACCGGTACGGACGAGCGGTACGCGCACTGGCTCACCCTCGTGCACCAGTGACCGCGGGCCGAACGGGTCGCACCGACTGCGCGACACGCCCCTAATGGGCGCAATTCCCCATATTGGTGTGGTTTTCCGGATATCTGTATATACGTCCCGCATACTCACATTCAATGGGAGATGACAATGCGCATCCGTACCACGCTGATCGCCGTCGCCGGCGCCGCCCTCTTCGCCTTCGCCGGTGCCGGTACCGCTCAGGCGAGCGGTCACGACGACGGCCTCCTGGTCGGCCACCGCACCAGTTCCGGCGTCAAGTTCTCGGACTGCGACGACGACGATGACAAGGGCCACCACGGCAAGAAGGGCCACCACGGCAAGAAGGATCACCGCGGCGACGAGTTCGTGGCGTGGCACGTCAGCGAGACGTTCGTCGCGATCCACTGACGTTCGCAACCGGCACCGCGATGGCCCGCCCACCCCTCGGGGTGGGCGGGCCATCGCGCTGTGTACGGTTCCGAACGGGCCGCCGACGGCCCGCGGGCATCGGCATGTCCCGACCATCGACCTTGACCTCAAGTCGACCTGAAGTCCTACGGTTTCGACATGCCGCCCGAGCGAACGTCGACGGGCCGCCTTCGGCACCTTGGACCGCACTCGGGGAGAACCGCCATGCACATCCCTTCGACCACCGCCGGGCCGGCCCGGCACCGGCCGGGCAGTGGGCACAATCCGATCGACCGCCCCGTCGAGGGGCACTACCGTCGAGGGCAGGACCCGCCTTTGCGACGCGCCGCCCTCGGCCCGCACCCCGAACCGGCGCCCCGCACGAGGCCGCTTCCACGACCGTGTACGGCTTGTGCCCCAGGTCGGCTGTACTCCCCCGACCCGAAGAGGACCTCGTGCTGATCCGATTGCTCCGCGCACATCTGCGCCCCTACGCCAAGCCGATCGGCCTGGTGGTGCTGCTGCAACTGGTGCAGACCCTGGCCGCCCTGTACCTGCCGACCCTGAACGCCGACCTGATCAACAACGGCGTGGTCAAGGGTGACACCGGTTACATCCTGCGCGTCGGCGCCGCGATGATCGGGGTGACCCTGGTCCAGATCGTGTGCGCCGCGATCGCGGTGTACTTCGGCGCCCGGATAGCGATGGGCGTGGGCCGCGATATCCGTGCCGCCGTGTTCAACCGGGTGCAGACCTTCTCCGCGCGTGAGGTCGGCGAGTTCGGCGCCCCGTCGTTGATCACCCGCACCACAAACGACGTGCAACAGGTCCAGATACTGGCTCTGTTCGCACTCACCCTGATGGTGTCCGCACCGATCATGTGCTTCGGCGGCATCCTGATGGCGGTCAACCAGGACGTCCCGATGTCCTTGTTGTTCCTGATCATCGTGCCCGTCTTGGTCCTGGCCGTCGGCTGGATCGTGCGCGCGATGCCGCCGCTGTTCCGGGTGCTTCAGGGCCGGATCGACAACGTGAACCGGATCATGCGGGAACAGATCACCGGGATCCGGGTGATCCGCGCGTTCGGCCGGGACCGTCACGAACAGGAACGGTACGCGGACGCCAATGCCGAGATCCGCGACGTGTCGCTCTCGCTCGGCCGGCTGCTGGCCTACATGTACCCGTCGGTCCTGCTCGTGTGGGAGACCTCGGCGATCGTGATCGTGTGGATCGGCGGCCACCGGATCGGCTCCGACGCGATGGACATCGGCGCGCTGATCGCCTTCCTGAGCTACCTGATGCAGATCCTCGCGTCGGTGATGATGGCCACCTTCATGACCATGATGATCCCGCGCGCGGCGGTCTGCGCCGACCGCATCACCGAGGTCCTGGACACCCGGACCAGCCTGACCGTGTCCAAGGCCCCGGTGACCGCGCTGCACGCGCACGGCCGCCTCGAACTGCGCGACGTGAGCTTTTGCTACCCCGGCGCCGAGGAGCCGGTACTGCGCGGCATAGACCTGATCGCCCGGCCCGGCGAGACCACCGCGGTGATCGGCAGCACCGGAGCGGGCAAGACCACGTTGCTGAGCCTGATCCCGCGCCTGCTGGACGTGACCGCCGGCGCGGTCCTGGTCGGCGGCGTGGACACCCGCGAACTCGACCCCGCCCTGCTGTCGCGCACGGTGGGCCTGGTCCCGCAGAAGCCGTACCTGTTCTCCGGCACCATCGCCTCCAACCTGCGCTACGGCAATCCGGACGCCACCGACGAGGACCTGTGGCGAGCCCTGGAGACCGCGCAGGCCCGCTCGTTCGTCGAGGCGCTGCCGGAACGACTGGACGCGCCGATCGCCCAGGGCGGCGGCAACGTCTCCGGCGGCCAGCGGCAGCGCCTGGCGATCGCCCGGCTGTTGGTGGTCAAGCCGGAGATCTACCTGTTCGACGACTCGTTCTCCGCACTCGACTACTCCACCGACGCGGCGTTGCGCGCGGCACTGCTCGCGGAAACGGCGCAGGCCACCGTGGTGATCGTCGCGCAGCGCGTGGCCACCATCCGGCACGCGGATCGCATCGTGGTGCTGGACGAGGGCCGCGTGGTCGGCACCGGCACGCACGGCGAGTTGATGGCCGGCAACGACACCTACCGCGAGATCGTGCTGTCCCAGCTCACCGAGGAGGAGGCGGCGTGACCACCACCGACGAGACCACCGAATCCGGCGATCGGACCGAGGTCGCGGTCCCGGAACGTCGTCCCGGCCCGCAGGTCGGCGGTGGGCCCGCCGCGCGCATGATGGGCGGCGCGCCGACCGAGAAGTCGATGCATTTCAAGGCCTCCGGACGCCGCCTGTTGGGCATGATGGCCCCCGAACGGGCCCGCCTGTACGCGCTGCTCGTGTGCGGGATCGCCGGTGTCGGCCTCGCGGTGCTCACCCCCCGGCTGCTCGGCAAGGCCACCGACGCGATCTTCACCGGCGTCGCCGGCGGCAAGGGCATCGACTTCCACCACGTGCGGATGATCCTGCTGGCCACCTTCGCCGTGGTGGTCGGTTCGGTGTTGTTCTCCTTGGCACAGGGCCGGCTGACCGCGACCATAGTCCAGCGCACCACCTATCGGCTGCGCGAGAAGGCCGAGACCAAGTTGTCCCGGCTGCCGCTGAACTACTTCGACAAGCAGCCGCGCGGCGAGGTGCTCTCGCGCACGACCAACGACATCGACAACATCGCACAGACCCTTCAGCAGGCGATGGGTCAGATCGTGCGCTCGGTGCTGACCATCGTCGGCGTGCTGGTGATGATGTTCTGGATCTCGCCGCTGCTCGCACTCGTGGCACTGGTCAGCGTGCCGACCTCGATCCTGGTCACCATGGCGATCGGCAAGCGCGCCCAGCCGCAGTTCATCAAGCAGTGGTCGAGCACCGGAAAGCTCAACGCGCACATAGAGGAGATGTACACCGGACACGCGCTGGTCAAGGTGTTCGGTCGGCAGAAGGAATCCGCCGAAATCTTCGACAAGCACAACGAGGCGCTGTACGCGGCCGGCTTCAAGGCCCAGTTCATCTCCGGTCTGATCCAGCCCGCGATGGCCTTCGTCGGCAACCTCAACTACGTGCTCGTCGCGGTGATAGGCGGTCTGCGGGTGTCCTCGGGCGCGATGACGCTGGGCGACATCCAGGCGTTCGTCCAGTACTCGTACGAGTTCAACGGGCCCGTCACCCAGGTCGCCGCGATGTCCAATCTGCTCCAGTCCGGGGTCGCCTCGGCCGAGCGGGTCTTCGCGCTGCTCGACGCCGAGGAGCAGTCCCCCGACCCGGAACCGCCCGCCCGGATCGAGAAGGTGACCGGGCACGTCGCCTTCGAGAAGGTCTCCTTCCGGTACGACCCGGCCAAGCCGCTGATCGAGGACCTGGATCTGGAGGTGCACCCGGGCCAGACGGTCGCCATCGTCGGACCCACCGGCGCGGGCAAGACCACGCTGGTCAACCTGCTGATGCGGTTCTACGAGGTGACCGGCGGCCGGATCACCGTGGACGGTGTGGACATCGCCGGGATGGCCCGCGAGGACCTGCGCGCACCGATAGGCATGGTGCTTCAGGACACGTGGCTGATCGGCGGCACGATCGCTCAGAACATCGCGTACGGCGTCGGCGAAGTCTCGCGCGAGCGGGTGGTCGCGGCGGCCAAGGCCACCCACGCGGACCGCTTCGTGCGCACGCTGCCGGACGGATACGACACCGTGCTCGACGACGAGGCGGGCAATCTCAGCGCGGGCGAGAAGCAACTGCTCACCATTGCCCGGGCGTTCCTGACCGAGCCGCAGATCCTGGTGCTGGACGAGGCGACCAGTTCGGTGGACACCCGCACCGAGGTGCTGATCCAAAAGGCGATGAACTCGCTGCGTCGGGGCCGGACCAGCTTCGTGATCGCACACCGGTTGTCCACGATCCGGGACGCGGACGTGATCCTGGTGATGGAGTCCGGCTCGATCGTCGAACAGGGCACGCACGACACGCTGTTGACGGCCGACGGTGCCTATGCGCGGCTGTACGCCTCGCAGTTTGCCCAGCCGGCGGCGGAGATCGTGTAGTTCGACCGGGTGTGCCCCGAGGCCGCGTGCCTCGGGGCATCCGCGCGTGGGGCCGTGCTCACGTGCCGGACGCCCGCTTCGCCGCAGGCGTGGCGCCGGCGCCACGGTTGCCGGACAGGACCAGGCCGACCAGGAGTTGGCCGACGGCGGTGACCGCGAGTGCGGCCATCGGTACGGTCCAGCCGCCGGTGGCGCCGTGCATCAGGCCGAGCGCGAACGGGCCGGTCGCGGACGTCGGCCCGGGCGCATAGGCTCGACGGTCATGATCTCGGCTCACCCGTCCGACTCGTCCGACTCGTCGAGTCCGCCCGGCCGGGCGGACTCACTGGCCACGGTGCAGCGCTCGATGGGCGATCCGGCGATCACCTACCCGCTGTGGCCACCGCTGGTGTCCGGCTGCCCGCGAACCGGTACGGACGAGGTCGCCTATCCGGTCGAGGTGGACTACGCCTACGACCGGGTCGACCCCGAGCTGTTCGCGCCGACCGGGCGGGGCGCCGGATTGGCGCGCTGGGCCCCGCTGTTGCCGCCGCTGCTCGGACCCGGCCTGGGCGAGGGCGATACGCCGCTGATCGACCTGGGCGACGGGGTGTACGTCAAGGACGAGTCGCGCAACCCGACCTGGAGCCACAAGGACCGGATCAACCGCTGCACGGTCTCCGCCGCCGTCGGGGTCGGCGCAGCCGGCGTCGTGGTCTCCTCCTCCGGCAACCACGGCGCGTCGGCGGCGGCCTTCGCGGCCCGGGCCGGGCTGCCGGCCGTGGTGCTGGCATCGACGGGCGCGCCGCCGGCCGTCGAGTCGTTCCTGAACGCGTACGGCGCGACGGTGCTCTCGGTGCCGGCCGAGGCGCGCTGGGGCCTGATGCGCGAGATCGTCGACCGCCTCGGCTTCCACCCGCTGAGCAACCTCACCACCACCCACACCGGCCACGCCTTCGGCCCCGAGGGTTACAAGACCATCGCTTACGAGATCCACGCCGAACTGGGCGTACCGGCGGCGGTGTTCGTCCCGACCGGCTACGGCGAGCTGCTGTTCGGCGTCTGGAAGGGTTTCGCCGAGCTGCGCCGCCTCGGCCTGACCGACCGCACTCCGCGGATGTTCGCCTGCGAACCGGCGGCGGGCGGACCGCTGGCGAAGGCAATGCGCGAGGGCGTACCGGCCGCACGCGTCCGGGTCGGCCCCACCGCCGCATACGCGATCGACTGCCCCGTGAGCGGCTACCGCGGCGTGGTCGCGCTGCGCGCCGGCGGTGGCCGGGCGCTGCTCGTCACCGATGCCCAACTGGCAACGGCACGCGCCGAGTTGGCCGGACAGGGCCTGTGGGTGGAGACGTCCGCCGCGGCCGGCCTCGCGGGCCTGCGCGCGCACGGCCCGTGTGCCGACGGCCCGGTGGTCTGCGTCGCCACCTCCAGCGGCTTCAAGGACCTGGACACCGGCACCCGCTCCCCGGACCCGATCGACCCGACCTGGCCGGCCGTCGAGCGCCGGCTACGGGCGGCGGGGATGGTTTCCTAGCCGCCGCGCACACACCGCGGTCCCCACACTCGCCGGGCGGGGTGGTCCGACCCTCGGTGGTGGCTCTCACCGAGCGGCACACACGACCCCTATACCGTCCCCATCCGCTTGGTCACCGCGATCTCGATCACCACGCGTTCCGGGTTGACCCGCGGCTCGCGGTAGCGCTCGGTGTAGCGCCGGACCGCCTCGGCGACGGCCTCGGGGTCGCGGTTGATCGTCGCGATGCCCTCCAGCGTCGACCAGCGGCTCCCGGTGACCTGGGAGATCGCGACACGCGCTCCCGGCCCCGCCGCAAGCACGTTGCGGACCTTCTTGCTGGCCCCGTGCGAGATGACCCGGGCGATCCCGGACACCTCGTCGTACGTGGCCCCCACGGGGACCAGGTGCGGCGTCCCGTCGGGACGGTGGGTGACCAGCAGACACAGGTGTCGTTCCTGCCAGAAGGCCTGGAAATCCGGGGTGGTGGTCGGCGGAACGTGCAGCGTCATCGAGATCAGGTCTTTCACGATCGGGCCTGCCGGGGTCGCGAGACCCTTCCGGGCCCGCCGCCCAGCAGTATGACCTCCCCCGCCGCAGGCCCCCGCACCCCGGCCCGCACACCCCGCGGGCCGGCCCGTCGCCGCCGACCCTCAGTCGCCCCGATAGACCTCCGACATCGCCTGCGCCTGCGCGTACGTCGGCGCGCCGGCCGGTCCCGCAGCCTCGTCGTGCGCAACCGCCCACGCAAGGTCCACCGCGCTTTGCACCGCGACCCGGAACAACAGCGACCCCGTGCTGATCCGCCGCACACCCAGCTTCGCGAGGCGGGCGCGGGACAGGCCGGTGGGGCTGTACAGGATGTTCAGCGGCGCGTCGGTGGCGCCCACCAGGGTCTCGATCGCGGCCTCGTCCTGGATGCCCGGCACGAACACGCCGTCCGCACCCGCCGCCCGGTAGGCCCGGATCCGCCGCACCGTCTCGTCGAGCGAGGCGGTCGGGCCGCCCGCCCAGTACGTGTCCGTGCGCGCGTTGACGAACAGTGTCGGCGCGGCCGCCTTGACCGCGGCGATCACCGCGACCTGGTGGTCCGCGTCGGTCAGTGTGCCGTCGGCACGCCCGTCCTCGATGTTGACGCCGGCCACCCCGGCCCGCACCAACTCGACGCCCAACGCCGCGACGTCCTCCGGCCGCTCGGCGAAGCCGCCCTCGATGTCGATGCTGACCGGAACCGGCAGCCGCGCGATGCCCACCCCGAGGCGCACCGTCTCCTCGCGCGTCCCGCCGACCCCGTCCGGCTTGCCCGCCGCGATCGCGACCCCCAGGCTCGTCGTCCCGATCGCCGGGAACCCGCGCTCGACCAGCGCCGCAGCCGAGGCGTGGTCCCACGCGTTGGGCAGCAGCAGCGGCGCCCCGGTTTGGTGCAGGGCCCGGAATTCCGCGAAGCGATCGGCATTGACGGCCTGGTTCGTGCTGCTCATCGAGCGTGCCCTCCGTATCGACGACGACCGCGCCGAACGCGGCCGAACCCTGCCGATCCTGCCCCACCCGCCCACACCGGGCATCCGTTTTGCCGACCTGCCCGACCAAGTCGCCCAACCACACCAAAAACTCCGAATCATTGCCTTCCCGGCGAAACGGGCAGCGGGATCACCCCTTCGAGGCCGCCGCGTCCGGCTGCGGTAGCGTCCCCGCGAGAACGAGGGAGGCCCGATGCTGCTGCACGAGATCCTGGTCGACGCGGCTCGGGAGGTACCCGACCGCACCGCCCTGATCGTCCCCGCCCACACCCCGCGCAGGCCCGCCGACCCCGCTGCGGCCGAGCCCACCGTCTGGACGTTCGCCGAGTTGGCCGGCCACTCCCGCGCGCTCGCCGGCACCGTCGCGCGGCGGACCTCGCCGGGAGCCCGGGTCGGGATCCTCGCGCACAACCGGGCCGAGTACGTGGCGGCCTACTACGGCGTCCCGTGGGCCGGCCGAGTTCTGGTCCCGCTCAATCCCCGGCTGCACCCGCGCGAGTGGGCCGATCAGTTGGCCCGCTCGGGCGCGGAACTGCTGCTCGGCGACGCGGAACCGATGGCCCGGCTCGACCGACCCGAGGTCCCGTGCCTGGAGTTGGGCGAGGCCTTCGCCGAAGCCGGCGCAGGCGAGCCCGAGTTCGCCCCGGCCACCGACGAGACCGCGCTGACCTGGCTGCTGTTCACCTCGGGCACCACCGGCCGGCCCAAGGGCGTCCGGCTCACCCATCGCAGCCTGACCGCTGCGATGCGCACGTCGCTGGCATGCCGCCCGGTCGACCCCGACGCGGTCGTGCTGACCCCCTTTCCGCTCGCACACGTCGCCGGCTACCAGGTGCCGGCCCACCACCTGGCACGCCGCCCGGTGGTCGTCCTGCGCCGCTACGAGCCGGCTGAACTGGCGCACGTCATCCGCGAGTTCGACGTCACCAACCTGTCCCTCGCGCCGACCATGATCGATGCGCTGCTCGACCACGTGCACGAGGGCGACGGGCTGCGTGAGCGTATCCGCTCGATCAGTTACGGCGCCTCGCCGATCACGCCCGACCTGATCCGCCGGGTCGACCGGCTGCTCGGCTGCGCCCTGGGCCAGGGCTACGGAATGACCGAACTCTCCGGCAACGCGGTGTTCCTGAGCGCCGCCGACCACCGCCCCCAGTTGTACGCGGCGGCCGGTCGGCCCGGCCCGGGCGTCGAGATCACCATCGTCGACGACGCGGGCCGACCACTGCCCACCGGCGCCACCGGCGAGATCTCGGTCCGCTCCGAGCAGGTCGCGGACGGCTACTGGCAGATCGACACCGGCGAGTTCGCGAACGGCTGGTTCCGCACCGGCGACCTGGGCCGGTTCGACGCCGACGGCTACCTGTACGTCCTGGACCGCAAGAAGGACGTGATCATCACCGGCGGCGAGAACGTCAGCGCCCGCGAGGTGGAGGCGGTGTTGCGTACCCACCCGCACGTCCGCGACGTCGCGGTGGTCGGTGAACCGGACACCCGATGGGGCGAGCGCGTGGTGGCGGTGGTCGTCCCGGCATCGGGTCGGTCGCTCGACGCCGACGCGCTCGTCACCCTGTGCCGCGCGCACCTGGCCGGCTTCAAGGTCCCGCGCCGCGTCGTGTTCACCGACGCCCTCCCGGTCACCGGCACCGGCAAGGTCAGCAAGCCCGCCCTGCGCGAACAACTCGCGGAACGCATCCCGGCCGGCCCCTGACCAGGGGATCGGCGGCGTGTGTCAGTCGGCGGCCGTCGACCGCCACCCGGACACACCACACGCCTACCCGTCGACTTCACCCGACTCGTCTGAACCGGCAGGACCGGCGGAATCGCCCGAACCGCCGGCACCGGCGGCCACCGGCCGAATCTCATAGGCGCAGTGCGGTGCCCCCGCCACCATGTGGCTGACCCGCCGCACCTCGGTGTCCGGCAACGCCTCCCGCAGGAAGGCCAGTTCCGAGGAGCACGCGATGCCGCACCGGATCGCCACGTCGAAGATCGCGCAGTTCTGCTCGACGATCAGCCACCCGCCGCCGTCGGCCAACGGTTCCGCACCGGCCAGGTAGCCGTCCTCGTCCAGGATCGCGGCTATCGCGGCCACCCGATCGGCCAGGCCCGGCGCGGTCGTCCGGGCCCGGGCCCGTTCCAGGCGCCGCTCGCGCCGGCGGTCGAACAGCCGGTCCACGAAGCCGGGTTCCTCGGCCTGCGCGGTCTCCAGGAGGTCGCCGACCAGGTCGCCGTAGCGCCGGGGGAACAGGTTCTCCCCGGCCTCGGTCAGCCGATACACGTGCTTGGGCCGGCCCGGCCCGAGCCGAACCTGCCGATGGGTCACGTAGCCCTCGGCGACCAGCCCGGCCAGTTGCTGGCGCATGCCGCTCGCGGTCATCCCGACCGCATCGGCCAATTCCTCCGCGCGCAGTTCGCCCGAACCCTTGAGGTGCCGCAATATCTCGCGCCGGGTCTGGGGCAGCAGTGCGAACGCGTCCTGCTCGGTCATCGCTCGCCCCTCTCGTCCACCCCGAGTGCGTGCTCGTGTGCGTTCGCCGACGCCGGCGTGCCCGCCAACGCCGGACAGGGCCGCACGGGGAGCACCCGCGCGACCCTGGACCGAACGTCGTTCCTCAGGCGCCCTTGGCGGCCGCGAGGCGGGTGGCGACGTCGTCCCAGTTGAAGACGTTCCACACGGCCTTGAAGAAGTCCGCCTTGACGTTCTTGTACTGCAGGTAGAAGGCGTGCTCCCAGGCGTCGATCGCGAGCAGCGGCACGGTGCCCTGCGGGATGTTGCCCTGGTGGTCGTAGACCTGGGTGACCACGATGCGCTGCGAGAGCGGTTCCCACGCGGCGACGGACCAGCCCGAACCCTGCACGGTCATCGCAGTCTGCGTCATGTGCGCGCGGAACTGCTCGAAGCCGCCGAAGTCGACGCCGATCTGCTCGGCGAGGTCACCGGTGGGCTCGCCGTTGCCGGTCGGCCCGAGGTTGGTCCAGAACAGGCTGTGCAGCACGTGACCCGACACGTGGAAGGCCAGGTCCTTCTCCAGCTTGGAGATGGTGCCGTAGGCCTCCTTGTCGCGCGCCTCCGCGATCTGCTCGAGGGCGGTGTTGGCACCGGTCACATACGCCGCGTGGTGCTTGTCGTGGTGCAGCTCCATGATCGCGCCGCTGATGTGCGGCTCCAGGGCGGCGTAGTCGTAGGTGAGGTCGGGGAGCGTGTAGACGGTGTCGGCCACGGGAGTTCCTCCTGCGCAGTGGTTGCGGTGACGTTCTCGACCCTATGCTTCTCGGCGGAGACCAAGCAAGTTAGGCAAGACTCAACTGTCCTAACCGGAGGCCCTCGGTCCACTCGAAGCACCCGAAGGAGTTGACGATGCATCAGCAAGCCGCCGAAACCTTGGACGAAGCGTTCGAACGTCTACATCGCACCGGTTCCGAGTTCGACGACAAGTTGTCCAATCACGGGCCGATGGCCGTCGAGGCGCTCGTGCACTCGGGCCAGTGGGAAGCCGTGCCCGCTTGGCTGGACGTTTACACCCACCGGCTGGAACCGCCGACCCGTCCGACCGAACGGATCGCCCGGGACGCGTGGCGCGAGGCACTGGGCGACCGCGCCCGCGACGGGGACTGGATCCAACTGTTCACCGACGAGATCGCCGAACAGCCGTGGCGCGAGGTGCTCGCACTGTGGTGGCCACGCCTGCTCCCGGGCCTGCCCGGCGGCGCCACGCACGGCGTGATCCGGGTCGGACACGCGGTCCGCGCGCTGCTGGAGGCGGGCGAGAGCCCGGTCCGGCTCGCCGAGTTCGCGCACGCGATGGCGTATTTCGCCTCCAGCAACCAGGCACTGCCCGAACTGCCTCGGCTCGCGGGGGGCCGCACGCCATTCGACGCACTGGACGCCGTGCCGCCGCTGCCGGTAGGCGAGAAGGGCCACATCAGCCGACGGCTCGACTTCCTGGCCGGCTGGGACCGCTGGCTGACCGCGACCCTGTCGGTGCGCACGGCCGAGACCCCCGAGGAGGCGCAGTCGCTGCTCGCGGACACGGTGCACGCGGCCACCCTGCGCTACCTGAGTCGCGGACACGGGAGCGCCGTGATGAACGTGCACGGCGTGACCGCTCCCAGTGCGGTGCTGCGGGTGCTGCCCGCACTGCCGACCGAGTTGTGGATCCCCTCGTACACGGCCGCGTGGGCCACGAGCAGCGCGGTCTTCGCGGTGTACATGGCCCGCGAGGACGCGCCGGACACACCCGCCCCGGCGGCCGATCCCGGCACCGCGATGGAGAGCGCGCACGCGCACGGCGACGAGCACGTGATCAAGCTCGTGGACACCGCGACGGACGTGTACGCACGCTCCGGAGACTCGCGGGCGTTGTCCGCCGGTGTGCTCGCGGCCGGCTTGGTGCGGCCGCTGCGGGGGTGACCGGGCGGGGCGAGTCACGCGACACGCCCTCATCCGAGTGAGGTTCCCCCACTCGGAGCATCGGAATTTGTTCGCTGGTCCCGTACCGACGACCCGCACGGACACCCCGTGCGGGTCACCGACGAACGGAGATCCGATGCGCATCACCACACTCCTCGCCGCCGCGGCCACCGGCGCCCTGCTCGCACTGGCCGCGGCGGCGCCCGCGCCCGCCGACGGCCGCGCGGACACTTCGACCAGCGAAACCGGCCGGGTCGGGCAGGTCGGCGAGGACGACGTGCTCAAGGAGCTGCGGCCCGCCGTGGCGGGCATCCATCAGGGCATCTCCGGCGGCTTCGTCGAAGTCCCGCCGCCGCACGTGCAGACACCGCAGATGCCCGCGCTGCCCGACTTCCGGCGCGAGTATCGGTGAATCGGACCACGAACTCGCTCTGACGCACCGTCAGATACCTATGGATCTCGGCCGCGGACCGCACTAACGTCCGCCCATGACCGAGACATCGAAGGACCCGACAGAGCCATCGAAGGACCTCGAAAGCCGCAGGCGCACCGTCGAGAACTTCTGGCAGGGCGTGGACACCCACGACTGGGACCTGGTGGCGTCCACGCTCGCCGACGACTTCGTGCGCGTGGGGATGCGGGACAACGCCGAGGACACGTGCGAAGGCAAGGAGGCGTACCTGCGGTTCGTCTCCACCGTCACCGGCCGAATGGCGCAGCACGAACTGCGCTCGCGTTTCACCTTCCTCAGCGAGGACGGCCGGTACGCGTTCAACGAGGCGGTCGAGTCGATCCGGCCGACGCCGACGGACGACCTCCTGGTGATGCGGTTCGCGAACTACCTCGAACTGAACGACGAGGGCTTGATCGTGCGACTCGACATCTTCTGGAAGACGCCGCCGTACATGCCGCCGGACTGGATCACCGTGGACGCGACGCTGGAGCGCGAACCGCGGGGCGACTGAACGCACACGCCCGGGTCGGCCGAGAATGTAGCCATGATCGAACCCGACGGCCCCCGCCCGGCGCGCCGATGGTGAGCGCCCGACCACTCACCCCGGCCGCTCTGGTGGACGAACTGGTCGCGGCGATCACCGGCCGCGCGAGCGAACGCCGGTGGACCCGGGTCGCCGTGGACGGCGCGGACGCGGCCGAACCCGGCGCCGTCGCCGACGCGCTGGTCGCCCCGCTGCGCCTGCTGGGGCATCCGGTGTTGCGGGTGCGGGCGCGCGACTTCCTGCGGCCCGCCTCGGTGCGCCTGGAGTACGGGCACACCGACGCGGAGTCGTATCTGTGGGGCTGGCTGGACGACTCCGGGTTGCGCCGGGAGGTGCTGGAACCGCTCGGCCCGGACGGCACCGGCCGGGTGCTGCCCAGCCTGTGGGACGCCGCCCGGGACCGGGCCACCCGCGCCGCGTACACCACCCTGCCCAAGGGCGGGGTCCTGCTCCTGGACGGGCCGCTCCTGCTCGGCAAGGGGCTGCCGTTGGATCTGACCGTGCACCTGTGGTTGTCCCCGGGCGCGCTGCGCAGGCGTACGCCGGCCCGGGACGCCTGGACGCTGGAGGCGCTGACCCGCTACGCGGACGAGGTCGTGCCCGCGACCGAGGCCGATCTGCTGGTGCGCTACGACCATCCCGCGCACCCGGCACTGGTCGAGCCGGAACGCCGCAGCTGACGCCGCGTCGGGACGTACAACCGCCGGAGCGGCCTCAGTTGAGTGTGTCCGGGTCCGGGCCGATCCGCCCGCCGCGATCCAGGGCGTTGATCGCGCCCAGCTCGGCGGCGCTCAGTTCGAAGTCGAACACCTCGAAGTTCTCCCGAATCCGGGAGGGGGTGACCGACTTGGGGATCACGATGTTGCCCAGCTGGAGGTGCCAGCGCAGCACCACCTGGGCTGCCGACCGGCCGTGCGCGCGGGCCACCTCGGCGATCACCGGGTCCCCCAGCAGTTCGCCGCCCTGGCCCAGCGGGCTCCACGCCTCGGTCGCGATCGCGTGCGCGCGGTCGTAGCCGCGCACTTTGCCCTGCTGGAAGTAGGGATGCAGCTCGACCTGGTTGACCGAGGGCACCACGGCGGTGTGTTCGAGCAGCCGGATCAGGTGGTCGGGCTGGAAGTTGGACACGCCGATCGTGCGCACCCGGCCGTCCGCGAGCAGCTTTTCGAAAGCCCGCCAGGTGTCCAGGTAGCGGTCCCGGTTCGGGGTCGGCCAGTGGATCAGGTACATGTCGACGTAGTCGAGGCCGAGTTTGGCCACGCTCTCGTCGAACGCGACCAGGGTCGAGTCGTAGCCCTGTGCGGTGTTCCACAGCTTGGTCGTCACGAACAGTTCCGCGCGAGGCACCGAGGAGGCGGCCAGCGCCCGGCCGACGCCCGCCTCATTGCCGTAGGCGGCGGCGGTGTCGATGCTGCGGTAGCCCACCTCCAGCGCGGTCGCCACGGCGGTGGTCGCCTCGTCGTTGTCGACCTGGAAGACCCCGAAGCCGAGCTGCGGGATGGTGGCGCCGTTGTTCAGGGTGATGTCGGGAACGGGGGTGGAGCTCATGGCTGGGATCGTCCTTCGTCGTAGGGGTCGGGCGGGGCGGCCCGGCATCAACCGAGGAGCCGAGCGGGTTGCTCGGCGGCTCGGTCCCCGGCGCCGAAGTCGCCCTGCCCGCTCTGCCCGCTGAGCGCGGTCCGCACACCGGGCGGGTGCGCCGCCACGACGCGCGAGCGGGTCAGCGCACGCCGTTCCAGGCCGTGGGCGAGCACCGCGAGGGCCAGCGCGCCCAGCGCCAGGGCCGCACCGGCCCAGTTCGCCGACTCGTAGCCGTGGCCCGCGTCGATCACCAGGCCGCCCAGCCACGCGGCGATCGCGTTGCCGAGGTTGAACGCGCCGATGTTCACCGCGGCGGCCAGCGTCGGCGCGCCCGCGGCGTTGTCCATCACCCGCTTCTGCAAGGGCGGCACGGTGGCGAAGCCCAGCGCACCGATCAGGAACAGCGTGATCACCGACGCGGTCTTGTCGTGCGCGGTCACCGTGAACAGCGCCAACACACCCGCGAGCGCGAGCAGCGAGCCGTACAGCAGCGGCATCAGGTGCCGGTCGGCGAGCCGGCCGCCGACCGCGTTGCCGACCAGCATGCCCAGGCCGACCACCGCGAGCAGCCAGGTGACCGCACCCTCGGAGAAGCCCGCGACGTCGGTCATCATCGGCTTGACGTAGGTGAGCGCGGCGAACACGCCGCCGAAGCCGAGCACCGTCATGCCCATCGCGAGCAGCACCTGGACGTTGCGGAACACCGCGAGTTCGTGGCGCAGGCGCACGCCCTCGGGCTTGGGCTGTTCGGGCACCAGCCTGGCGATGCCCACGGCGGCCGGCACGCCGAGCGCGGCGACGATCAGGAAGGTCAGCCGCCAGCTCACCGACTGGCCGATCAGCGTGCCCAGCGGCACGCCGAGCACGTTGGCCAGGGTCAGGCCGGCGAACATCGTGGAGATCGCCGCGGCCTTCTTCTCCGGCGCGACCAGGTCGGCGGCCACCACCGAGCCGATCCCGAAGAAGGCGCCGTGGGTGAGGGAGGCGACCACGCGGCCGAGCAGGATCACGCCGAACGCCGGGGCCAGCGCGGTCAGCGCGTTCCCCAGGACGAACAGTCCCATCAGCAGGATCAGCATGCGCTTGCGCGAGACGCGGGTGCCCAGGACGGTCATCAGCGGGGCACCCAGGAGCACACCGACCGCATACCCGCTGACCAGGAGCCCGGCGGTGGTGATCGAGACTTCGAAGGTGCCCGCGACCTCGGGCAACAGGCCGAGGATGACGAACTCGGTGGTCCCGATGCCGAAGGCCCCGATGGCGAGGGCCAGCAGTGCGAGAGGCACGGAGTACCCCTTTCGAGGAGGTGGAGGACGGAGCGCACGACATGCGCCCGGGCATGGCGTGCACAAACCGCTTACAGGCGTCGACAATATTTGCACACGCTGATCGATGCAAACGCGGGCTATTTCACTTCGGAGGTATCCTGAGCGCATGGGACAACAGAGGCAGGTCATCGAACCGCCACTCGCGCAGGGCTGGTGCGCGCTCGCGGCGCTGCACAATCGCATCGACGCGCACATCGAACGTGCACTCCAGAGCGAACACGACCTGAGCGTGCGCGAGTTCTCGGTCCTGGACGTGCTGAACCGGCAGGACGGCTACCACCTGCGGATGAACGAACTCTCCGACGCGGTGGTGCTGAGCCAAAGCGCCACCACACGCCTGGTCACCCGCCTGGAGGAGCGCGGCCTACTCTCGCGCTACCTGTGCGACACCGACCGCCGGGGCATCTACACCGAGGTCACCTCGCCCGGCTGCGACCTCCTCGCCGCTGCCCGCCCCACCCACGACAAGGCCCTCCGCGAATCCCTCACAGACGCCGAACAACGCCCCGAACTCGCCCCCCTGGTCGAGGCGGTCAAATCCCTGGGCACACCCAGCCCATCCAACGTCTGAACACACCCGACCCCACCCGCAGCCACACAACATCCAGCCCGTCCGGCGCTTGAGGACACCCGAAACCCGCCCACCCCACGGGCAAACGCCGGACGAGCCGATCCAGCCCGTCCGGCGCCTGAGGACGACGACCCCTACACCAAGATGCTCGTCGGGCTCCCCGTCGAGAGCGCGACACCCAACGCCGTGAGCCGCCCCGACCCCGGATCGCACCGGAATCCGGTGACCGTGTCCCCCCGCTGATTCGCCACGTACAACACGTCTCCCACCAGCGTCAGATCCCGCGGCCAGGCCCCGCCCACCGGCACCTCCTCGACGAGGGCCAATTCCGCGCCGTCCACCGCGAGCACCGAGACGGTGTCCGGCCCCCGGTTCGCCACGTACACGAACCGCCCGTCCTCGGCCGCGACGACCCCCGACGGCGCACCCTCGCCGCCGGAAAGCACGAACGGCTTGCCCGCCACCGTGAGCGCCCCCGTGCGCGGGTCGCTGCGCAGCGGCGTGACCGTCGCGTTCAACTCCCCCGCGAGCCACGCCAGATCGTTCGGCCCGTACGCGATGTTCCGGGGCCCGGTGCCGGGCGGCAGGGTCACCTTCGGCCCCTCCGCGATCGTGCCCGCCTCGGCGTCGAAGCTGAGGTGGTACACGGTGTCCGACCCCAGGTCGCACACCACGAGCCACTCGCCGCCGGCCGCGAACGTCACCTGGTGGGCGTGCGAGGAAGCCTGTCGCTCCTTCACCGGCCCGGACCCGGTCAGCCGCACGTGCGTCGCCGCCTCGCCGAGCGTGCCGTCGTCGGCGATCGGATGCACGGTGACGCTGCCGCCGCCGTAGTTGGCCACCACCACGAACCGCCCGGTGGGATCGGCCGCGAGGTGGCAGGGCCCCGCGCCGAGCGTGGACACCTCGCCCAGCGGCACCAGCCGTTCGTCCTGCACCGAGTACGCGCCGACCGCGCCCTCGCCGCCCCGCTCGCTCACGGCGTAGAGGAAACGACCCGAGGGGTGCCGGGCCACGTACGAGGGCGAGATCGCCGGGATCACCGCGGACGGCGTGCCGAGCAGCCCGGTCTCCGGGTCCTGCCGGCACACCGTGATGCCGGTGCCGTGACCCTCCATGTCGGCCGTGTACGCACCCACGTACACGAGCGGTCCGCGTCGGTCGGAAGCATTTGGTGAGGTCACACGGTTCTCCTGTTGTCTGGCCTGAGGCGGACGACCGTCGATCGACTCTTGATCCATCGGCCGAGCATCCATCGGTCGAGCCGACGAAGCCGACCACGCAGATCATCGCGGATCGATCGCTTCGTCGCCGCCGATGTCATGCTCCTCCCCGACCCGGCCGCCTGCACACCAGTCGCCCGGCCCGGACCTGGTCACTGCCGCGCGCGGACCGCGTAGCCCAACACCTCGGCGCTCAACAGCGATTCGACCGCGTCCAGTTGCGCCAACGCGTACGCGGCCGCCGCGTCCACCCCGCTGCCGGCCGCGATTCGCCGGCCGATGCCTCGGAAGACGGCCTGCTGGATCCCGGCGAGCTGCCCGGCGATCAGCGCCGGCACCGGGTCTTCCAGCGCCGCGCCCGCCTCTTCGGCCAGGGTCGCGCCGAGCGCGTCCGCGCCCAGTTGCTGCATCCGCCACAGTCGAGCCATCAGCGCGGGCGACCCTTGCATGACATTCATGAAGCGCTCGTAGCCCTCGACCAGGCCCACGTACGGCGACCGCGCCTGGACGTCCCGGCGCAGCGCGTCCAGCACCGCGCGCGCCGCGGACTGGCCCACCGCACGCTCGCGCACGATCCGGGCCGGCCGGTCGACCACCTCGGACTCGCGGTCGAAGAACAGGTCCTCCTTGGCCGGGAAGTAGTTGTAGACGGTGTTCACGGACACCTCGGCCGCATCGGCGATCTGCGCGACGGTCACCGCGTCGAACCCGCGCTCCAGGAACAGTCCGGTCGCGATGTCCGAGATGTGCGTCCGGGTGCGGCGCTTCTTGCGCTCGCGCAGCCCTTCGGCGGGTTCCGACTCCGTCATGCGCCCATCCTAGCCTTCATGGGGTCATTTTAAATTTGGGGTCGTTGCAAAATTTTAACGACTATGTTTCGGTAGGCCCATGACACCGGTCATCCACACCACCGGGCTCGCCCGGACCTTCACGACCAAACGCGGCACCGTCGAGGCTGTCCGCGGCATCGACCTGACCGTCCCGGCGGGCGAGATCCTGGGCTTCCTGGGTCCCAACGGCGCCGGCAAGACCACCACCCTGCGGATGCTCACCACACTGCTCGCCCCCACCGGCGGCAGCGCCACCGTGGCCGGCCACGACCTCCTGCGCGACTCGGCGAGCGTGCGCACGCGGATCGGCTACGTCGCCCAGTCCGGCGGCGTCGACCCCGCCGTGTCGGTGCGCGAGGAACTGACCACCCAGGCCCGGCTGTACCGCCTGGACAAGGCGGACGCCCGGGCCCGGGCCGCCGAGTTGGCCGCCGACCTGGACCTGCTCGACCTGCTGGACCGCCCGTGCGCGGCGCTCTCCGGTGGACAGCGCCGCCGACTCGACATCGCGATGGGCCTGGTCCACCACCCCGACGTGCTCTTTTTGGACGAGCCCACCACCGGCCTGGACCCGGGCAGTCGAGTGGATCTGTGGGACCTGATCCGGCGGATCCGCGACCAATGGGGTACCACGGTCTTCCTGACCACGCACTACCTGGACGAGGCCGACGCGCTCGCGGACCGGCTCGTGGTGGTCGACCACGGCCGCGTCGTCGCCCAGGGCACGGCACACGCGCTCAAGACCGAGTACGCGGGTTCCCCGAACGCCTCGCTCCAGGACGCGTTCATCGCCATCACCGGTCGGCGCACCCCCGCGCCGAGCGAGACTCCGATCGCCGTCTGACCCGGCAGAGGTAGCCATGTCCACGCCATCCACACCGCCGACACCGTCCCCCGGGACCGTCCGGATCGCGCCGCCCGCACGACCGGTTCCGTCCGCATCCTCCGCCCTCGTGTCCGATACGTTCCTGATCTTCGGCCGCTACCTGCGCCAGACCGTGTCCGCCAGGATCGGCCTGATCTTCGGGATCATCCAGCCGCTGCTGTTCCTGATCCTGTTCGGCCCGCTCCTGCGCGATGTCCCGCTCGGCGGCGACGGCGACTCCTGGCAGATTCTGGTCCCCGGCCTGCTGGTCCAGCTCGGGCTGTTCAGCGCCGCGTTCGCCGGCTTCGGGATCCTGATCGAGAAGCAGCACGGTGTGGTGGAGCGCATGCGGGTCACTCCCGTGAGCCGACTGGCGCTGCTACTCGGGCGGGTGCTCAAGGACATCGCCCAGATGCTCGTCCAGTCCGTGGTGCTGGTCGTGGTCGGTGTGGCGTTCGGGCTGCGCGCGCCACTGCTCGGCGTGCTGATCGGATTCGGCTTCGTCGCGCTGATGACCGCCTCGCTCGCGTCCTTGTCCTACGCCCTGGCAATGCGGGTGAACAGCCCGCAGGAGTTCGCCCCGGTGGTGAACTCGGTGAACCTGCCGGTGATGCTGCTGTCCGGCATCCTGCTGCCGATGTCGCTGGCCCCGGGCTGGCTGGACGGCATCTCCCGAGGCAACCCGCTGCGCTACCAGGTACAGGCGGTGCGGTCAGCGTTCGTCGGCGACTACGGCAGCACGGTCGGTATGGGCGTGCTGGCCGCGCTCGCGTTGGCCGCGGTGTCGGTGGTGCTGGGCGTCCGCGTGTTCCGCCGCGCCGGCGCCTAGTCGGCCGGTCGTTCCCGGGCACTTCGATCCACCGCGACGGCGGCACGGGCGCTCACGCGTACCGCGCCGCCGTCGCACGCGCGGCGGTGGCCAGTTCCGCGCGCAGTTCGGGTGGGCCCAGGACCTCGACCTCCGGGCCGAGCCGCAACAGTTCCGCCACGCCCACCTCGATCGACTCGATCGGGAAGACGGCCCGGACCCGGCCGTCCGGCAGCGGCTCTCCCACACTCGCCTCGACGGTGTCCGCCACGTACGCCCCGAACAGTTGTCGGACGAACCGGCGCGCGTCCTCGCTCAGTAGCACGTCCGCGCGGATCGGACGCAACTGTTCGACGAAGTCCCGGGACCAGGTCTGCCAGTAGGCCGCGAGGTCGAAGGTCGGATCACGCTCGAACACCTCGTCGAGCACGTCCAGCTCCTCGATCCGCACCACCCGATACGTGCGGTCGCGATGCTCGCCCGCCTGCACCGTGCGGGCCACCAGGTACCACGCGCCCGCCTTGAGCACGAGGCCGTACGGCTCCAGGTCCCGGGTGACCTCACCGCCCCAGCGCCGGTAGTGCACCCGGATCCGCCGGTCGGTCCACACCGCGGCGGCGATCCTGGCCAGTTCGGGCGAGCGGTCCGCCTCGCGATGCCAGCCCGGCGCGTCCAGGTGGAAGCGCAGTTGCGCGCGGCCCACCCGCTCGCGCAGCTCGGCGGGCAGCCCCGCCTGGACCTTGAGCTGCGCGGACGCGACCACCGCGCCCAGCCCCAGCTCGGCCGCGGGCCCGGGCAGACCGGCCAGGAACAGCGCGTCCGCCTCGTCATGCGTGAGCCCGTTGATCCGCGTGCGAAAGCCCTCCATCAGCCGGTACCCGCCGGCCGGCCCACGCTCGGCGTACACCGGCACGCCCGCCGCGCCGAGCGCCTCGACGTCGCGGTAGACGGTGCGTACCGACACCTCCAACTGCTCGGCCAGTTCGGTCGCGGTGACCAAACCCCGGGTTTGCAGAGTCATCAGGATGGTCAGCAGTCGGCTCGCGCGCATGATCGCCAGTGTCGCGCATACCTGACGGGTATTGACAGGTACTCGATCGAGATCGGGCGGCGCCACGGGACCGGGCAGCGCGAGACCGGGCGACGCAAGCACTGCACCGGAAGGGTTGGACCATGAACGACACCACGGGCCGGACACAGGACGCGGGCTATCGGATCGGCGTGTCCAAGACGCTCCCGTATCCCGTCGAGCAGGTGTGGGAACTGATCACCTCCGCCGCCGGCCTGGCCCTGTGGCTGGGCGAGGACGTGGACCTGACCCCGACCCGGGGTGCGCCGTACGCCACCGCCGACGGCAGCACCGGCGAGGTGCGTGGGTGGCGCGAACCGGACCGGGTCCGGGTGACGAGCCGAGTGCCGGGTTGGGATCACGACACGACCGTGCAGGTCGCGATGAGCGCGAGCGGGCCGGGACGGACCGTGCTGCGGTTTCACCAGGAGTGGCTGGCCGACCCCGACGAGCGGGCCCGGCAACGAACCCACTGGCAGGGCGTGATGGCGGCGGTCGAGCGGGCACTGGCAGCGCCGAACGGGTGAAATGCGCCGCCGAATCGGTGCACTTCCGTTCGGGATCTTCGCATCCGTGCCATTCGTTGATCGACCATCGAGGGACGTCGGCAGGGCCCCGACCTCGGTGCCGAAGTCTCGACAAGGCAGTGGATCTCGGTACGGCAGCGAGGTCCGTCCGGAATGGAAACGGAGAACGGCGCGATGAGCGGCTTCCTCGACAAGGCCAAGAAGATGGCCGAAGACACCATGAACACCGGCAAGCAGAGGGTCGAGGAGGTCCAGGTGGGCCGGGAGGCGGCCACGCTGCTCAAGCAGTTGGGCACCGCCTATTGGCGGGAGCAGCGCAGCGGCGGCACGCACGAGGAGGTCACCCGGGCACTCGCCGCGCTGGACGAGCACGTGGCCAAGCACGGCGACGCGGCATTGCGCGACTGAACCGCCGGTCGCCGACCGACCGGCCCACGGAACGCCGGCACCACGAGGGGGCCGGGTTCCATGCCCCGCCCCGTTGCGGCGGGTTCGGTGTCCGTGCGACTCCGGGCGACACGTGTCGCACACCCGGCGTAGCCCAGCCGGGTCGGGCCGGGCCGTTCGGTACGGTTCAGCTCGGTGCGTGGCGAGACGGGGTCGGTGCGGTGCGGTGCCGGTCGCACGATCCGTCAGCGGCATTCGATCGCAAACGTCGGCAACCGATGGCGCTCGGTCAAGCGGCGCTGTCCTCACGGACCGACGCCGTCGCGCCCGCGAAATCACGCCGGGAACCCGCGGCCGCGTCCGCCGCAGGGTCCCCGAACGCCGAGGAACGGTTCTCCTCGGCCTTGCGGCGCCGACGCCGCCGCACGTAGGTGACGATGCCGGCGACGATACCGATCGCGACGATCGCGACCCCTATCCAACCGGGGACGCTCGCCGCCGACGGGTACGCGCTGCCCGCGAGCCGCCCCAGCATGATCGAGCCGGGCACCCACACCAGGATCCCGACCGCGTTCCACGGCGCGAAGCGTCGATAGGGCATGCCCGCCGCACCGGCGAGTCGGGGCAGCAGGGTCCGGGCGAAGGCGACCCACCGACCCAGCATCACGGTCACGCCACCCGCGCCGCGCCCGCGGGTGAACATCTCCTCGGCCCGTTCCCAACGGTGCTCACCCACCCGGCGCCCCAGGCGCCCGGTCCTTATGCGTTCGCTGCGGTGTCTACCCGAGAGGTAGCCCAGTGTGTCCCCGACGATCGCGGCGGTGGTCGCGATGATCAACACGGGGACCAGTGCCAGGTGACCCGTGGAGGTGAGCAGTCCGCCCAGCAGGAGTACCGGTTCGGCGGGCGCGAACACGCCCAGGAGCAGCCCGGTCTCGATGACGGCGACCAGAGCGATCACGACATAGGCGTACTGCGGTGGTAGATCTCCCAGCCGCTCCACCCACTCGTGCACGGCATCCACGTGGAACCTCCCCGTTAGGCCGCTTGCCATGTGGCCTGACAAGCATCCGCCCTCAATCCTGTCAACGGATCCTGCGCGCGACCGAATTCCCGCCTACTCCCCTGGCCGTACAAAAGTGACGTCAGTCATCCGTCCCCGGCCGGCCGGCACGCCGTGCCCGGGACCGGACGGATGGCCTCCGAAGGCCGCCCTCTACGTTGGACGCCATGAATGACATCGAAATCCGGCCGGCGGGTCGGGACGACATTGCCGCGATCGTAGGGCTTCTGGTGGACGACGTGCTCGGTTCGGGACGGGACTCGAAGGAGGACCTGACCCCGTACCTGGCGGCCTTCGAGCGCCTGGCGGCCGATCCGAACCAGGAGCTGGTCGTGATGACCAGGCCGGATGCGGCGAGCGGCAGCCGGAAGGTGATCGGCACACTCCAACTGACCATCATCCCGGGCCTGTCCCAGCGCGGTACGACCCGCGCCCTGGTGGAGGCGGTACGCATCGACAGCGCCGAGCGCGGCGGCGGCCTGGGCACGACCTTGATGCGCTGGACCATCGAACGTGCCCGCGAACGCGGCGCGAGTCTGGTCCAGCTCACGTCCAACGGCACCCGCGAGAACGCCCACCGCTTCTACCGCAACCTCGGCTTCACCGACTCCCATGTGGGCTTCAAACTCACCCTCTGAGCGCAGGGGTGGCGGGCGCGGCGGACGCCGGGCGTGTCGGGCGCAAGAAGCGCTGAGCGCAGCAGGCGGCGGGCACCGTCGGCTTCGAGCCCACCCGCCGACCGCCTCCCCATCGCTCGACCGCGCACCCACCGCGGCGCCCCGGCCGGTTCGCGCAGCCGATGGCCCGGCGGGGGCCGGCGGGGGCCGCAGGGGTCTACGGCCCCTCGCCCAGCTCCACCCGGACGCCGATCGTCCCCGCCTTCCCGCGCCGCAGTCGGCTGCCGAGCAGGGTCATCCGCCCGACGAGTCCGAACTTGCCCCGGACCAGGCCCCGGTAGCGCTCCGTACCGGCGGCGTCCAACAACGACGCGTGGCCGGGCACCGCCTCTCCGTGCGCGTTGCCGCGCACATCGCATGCGGTGACCGTGACCTTTCCGCTGTTGCGGATCCGCTTCACCTTGCCGGAGTCCCGGGCGGTCCACACACCGAGCGCGTCACCGTCGCGAAACACCCACACCGGCGTGCCCACCGCGCGCCCGTCCCGGCGGAACGTGGTCAACAGGACGTACTTGCCGGCCGCGAGCCGGTCGAGGTCCGCGGGCACCCGAGGCGAAGTCATGCGCGCGAGTCTAGAGCGCACACGCGGCGCGGACGCGGCGCGCGCGAAGCGGTCGCCAAGATCGTCCGCGGCCCGACCTGCCCGGCGTGCGGCCTCGGTGGGACGATGATCGGATGTCGCGCACATCGGAGGAAACCCGCGTCCAGGTCCGCCCTGCGACCGAGGCCGACGGTACGAGTCTTGCCGAGATCGACCACCTCACCTGGTCCCCCGACGTCACCCCGGCTCCTCACTGGGCAACGGACAAGGTCTTCTTCCGCAGCGCCGACCACGTGCGCGACACGCTCGTCGCCCACGAGGGCGATCTCGTCCTGGGCTATGTGCAGTTGGAGCGCTCGACGCTGTGCCCGGCCTCCGGACACGTGCAGATCGTCAACGGGCTCGCGGTGCACCCCGGCCACCAGGGCCGCCGGATCGGCCGGGCGCTGCTCGTGGCGGCCGAGGCCGAGGCACGCGGGCGCGGGGCCCGCCGGATCACCCTGCGGGTCCTCGGCGGCAACACTGCCGCCCGGGCCCTGTACCTGGCCGCCGGCTACCGGATCGAGGGCGTCCTGGAGGGCGAGTTCCTACTCGGCGGACGCTACGTCGACGACGTGCTGATGGCCCTGGACCTCACGGGCGAGGCTTCGCGCCCGCGTACTTGACCGCCTCGGCGACGGGCACATCGCCGCCGACCACCTCCAGGGTCTTGCCGATCGTGCCGGGCTCGGTGACCAACTCGGCCAGGATCGCCGCCACGTCGTCCCGGCGGATCGCACCACGCCCCTCGCTCTCGGACAGTGCGATCAGCCCCGTGCCGGGATCGTCGGTGAGCCGCCCCGGGCGCAGGATGGTCAGGTCGAGCGCACCGCGCGAACGCAGGTCCTCGTCGGCCTCGCCCTTGGCCTTGAGGTAGAGCGCGAAGTCCGGGTCGGTGTCGGCGGGCGGCCGGGTCGAGGCGCCCATCGAGGACACGATCACGTAGCGCCGCACGCCCGCGTCCTCGGCCGCGTCGGCCAGCAGTACCGCGCCGCCGAAGTCGACCGTCATCGTCCGCTCGCGGGTACTGTCCGGCCCCGCGCCCGCCGCGAACACCACCGCGTCGGCGCCGACCAGGTGCTCGACCACCTCTTCGACCGACGCCCGCTCCAGGTCGCACAGAACCGGCTCGGCGCCGGCCGCGACCAGCTCGTTCGCATGGTCGGGGTTGCGAATGAACCCGACCACCGTGTGTCCGCGATCGGCGAGCAACCGCTCCAGCCGAAGTGCGATCTTTCCGTGTCCACCCGCAATGACAATACGCATACATCCGACCGTAAGGTCATGAACCGGGACATCGGCCGGCGTGGCTCCGCGACACGATCAGTTTCCACTGTTCGGCTGCCGTCCGTGGGCACCGCCGTCGGGCGCCGCCGTCGGCTCCGGCCATCGCCGGCCGCCTCCGGCCACCCGCACGCCGGGGCGTCCCGGCGATCACCCCTACGGCCCCGCGCCATGACGATCACCTCGGGGCCGACCATCACCACGGACCTCGCCCACACCCGCGACCTGCTCTTCTCGTACTACAACGCGACCGCCGGCGAGACCGGCCATCCGGGCCGGCAACGCCCCGATCAACTACCGCCCTGGCTCCGCGTCGACCACGACGACCCGACCGAGTACTACGCCCATCCCGGCGCCTTCTTCACCGCGCTTTTGGACGGCCGGCACCTGCGCAACACCGAGCACGGCAGCCACAGCAGCCACACCGACTGATCGAACCGCCGCGCAGGCGCGACCGAAGCATTCGGGTCAATCGCGGCACACCGATGCGCTGCACCGACCAACCCACCCACCGTCCCCCATTTGCCGTAACCTGCCCCATCGCTTCCCCGCACGATCGGGCGGATTTCGCCCTTTGCCCTCCCTCGCGCCCCGCAGCCGTTCTATCGTCACCCCGTTCGGTGTCACCCGTACGGAAGGGGCCGGTCGTGACCCGAGGAGGCATCGGTGCGGCGCGCGTCGGCAAGGCGCTGGGGCTCGTCCCCCGTCAGGTCCGCCTCGCCGCACGAACAGGACTGCTCGCACAACACCAGGACGGAACCTTCGACGCCGACGCGGTCGCCCGCGCCGCCGCCGACCCCGGCCCCTTCCTCACCGCGCTGAGTCGCGAAGAACCGCTCACCGCCACCGAGGCCGCGCACCGGCTGGGCATCACCCGAGAGCGCTTCCGGCGGGTCGCCCAGGCCGCCGGGCTGCCGGTCGTGGATCGGGTGTGGGTGTTCCGGTACGGCCGGGATCTGGAGGTGCGCTACTACCGCACCGCCGACGTGGACACGCTGCATCCGCACATCACCGCGGATCGCGAACTGCGCGAGGCCGCCCGCCGAGTGGCCCGGTCCCTGGCCGCGACCAAGGCCGCCGCCACCCGCGCGCACAACCGCGAACGTGCGCACAACGCGCGCCGCTACCTCGCGACGCTGGCCCCCGACCGGCAGACCGACCCGGCCGACGTGATCGCCTTCGCGTGCGCCCTGGCCCGCCTGCACGGTACCGCGCCCGCGCGGCTGCGCCGGTTCATGGGCGACCCGCGTGTTCGCGACATCGCCGAGATCGGCGACCAGTGTCGCTACAAGCCGACCGAGATCACCGACCTGCTCGCCGCCGCAACGCCGCGCGCGGTCGCCGCACTACGATCCCTCGCCCGACCGCACCGGGTATGGGCGACGCTGGGCGTGCCCGCCGAGGACATCGCCCACCGCGTCCCGTCGATCGACCACCACATCAGCACCGATCTGCTGCACCAACTGGCCACCGACCCGCCGCGCTGGCTGCTGGAGCTGCACGCCGACCGCGAACTCGAACACGCCACCGCCGCGGTCACCCGCTGGCTCGACCGCGAGTGGCACGCCCAGCAGCGCCGCGCCGAGGCGGTGTGCCGCGCCGCCGAGGCGGTCATCGACCACCTCACCGACGACGCCGTGGCCGAACTCTTCGGGCTGCCGGAGGAATTGGTCCTGGACCTGCGCCCACGCAGCAACAAGTGGACCACCGCCTACGTCGAGGAACTCCTGCACACGCGCCCACTGTGGCTGCGCAGCCAGGCTCTCGCCCGCACCGAGATCGCCCGCCGGGCCACCGCCCGCGCGCGCCGCGAGACCGCCCGCACCCAACGCCGCCTCAGCTGGCGCCGCACCTGGGCCAGAGCCCTGTCCATCCCCTTGGAAGCCGTCCCCGACACGGTCGAACGCCCCACCCCCGCCGCCCTCGAAACAGCCCGAACCCACCCCCCACGCTGGGCCCGCCCCCACTGACCGAGGCACATCCGCCCGGCGGCGGGCGACCCCAAGCCGAGCGCGTGGCGTGGGTGACACGTCACCACGTTGCGCGAGCAACCCGGCACGGGGGGCGGCCGGTTGCACGTCCCGTCCGTGCGCTCCGCGACGGGATGCCCGTCCGCTACGCGGCCGCACCAACCGAATCGGCCCACACCTCGGTGCGGGAAGCGCGCCCGAGGACACCCACACCGGCGACTCGGGACCCACACCGCTCCCGATCATCACGAGGCCTGTTATCGATGCCGACAGCTCGCACACAGGGGCGGCGTACGCGAATTGGCGTGCGTCTGCGCGGAATTCGGGGTGCCACCAGGCGCCCCACCGCCACGCTCCCGCCTCGCGGACCCACGCGGCGACGGCCGCCTGCCCCGGTCGACAGCCGACCCCGGGGCCGGCGGTGTCGGTCCTGCCCGGCATCCTGTCCGTGACCGTCGTTGCTGCGACCGGTCGGGTCCGCCGCAGGGTGGTGGGCACGCGGCTCGGGCTCCCACTCGGAGACCGGGCCGCGTTACGCCTCGGGCATCAATTCGGCGGCCACGACGGCGCCCAACTCGGTGCAGGCCGCCAAGGTGTCGCGGGTGGGCGGACCGGCGATCTCCACGGGTGGGCGAACTCGACGCCATTGCAAGCCGGTCGCCACCGATTCGACGGAGCGAACCGCGCCGGTGGTGTCGCTGCCGCCGTGTACGTAGAGGCCGTAGGGGCGCCGGACCGTCTCGTGTAGGCACAGGTAGTAGGCCGAGTCGAAGAAGTGCTTCAGGCCCCCGGACATGTAGCCGAGGTTCGCGGGCGTGCCCAGCAGGTAGCCGTCCGCCTCCAAGACCTCGACCGGCGAGCAGGTGAGTGCCGCCCGGACCCGGACCTCGACGCCCTCGATCTCCGGATCGCGGGCACCCGCGAGGGTCGCCTCCAGCATCTCGGCGAGTGTGGGCGAGGGCGTGTGGTGCACGACGAGCAGGATGGCCATGGCTTCACGCTGCCAGAACCGGGCCGGTGTCGAAACGGCCCGATCCGCAGTCGCCACTCCAATGGGTGAGTTTGCCGGGAACTCGACATCGAGTGCGCCACCCCGCGGCGGAGTCCGCGACCACGAGCCGGTCCGCCGCAACCGACGCCTCCCGCCCGCGCATATGGGCGCATCGGGTCACCCATGCGAGTGGACCGTCACGGAGGAGATGGCGATTCCACCCGTTTGCTGCTTTGACACACGCGCACCATTTGTGACGATAAGAGCACTTTAGGTAATACGTCGATAGGCCAACCGGCCGGCACCTCGGGGAGAACCACCCACATGCGACTCACCCACATGCGACTACTGCCCTACCCCCGCTCCAAGTCCCCCACCGACCCCGATCCCGACCCCCGCACCGACCCGACCGACGCCGCCTCAGGCGCCGCCGCCGACCCGATCCCCATCTCCGACCATCCGCCCGCGCCCGCGCTGCCCTCCCTCGTCTCGGTGGTCCGCCGCACCCTGGCCCCCGCCACCCGCGTCGACACCGTCCGGTTCCGCACCTTTCACACCGCCTACGCGCTCGCCACGCTCCCGCTGGTGATCGCTCTCCACGCCGCCCTCTGGGCGTTGTCCACCCCCGGGCGCCTCGGCGCCACCCTCCTGGTCCTGTACGGCCTCGGCCGCATCGGGATCCTCACCGCGCACAACACACACTGAGTGCGCCGCCCGAAGGAGTACCCATGGTTCTGTCCATCTCCGGCGTCCTGCTGCTCGGCGTCATCGCCTACGTCCTCTTCCGCAAGGACGGGCTGCGACTCCCGCATGCCCTCGTCTGTTCCCTCTTCGGGTTCTACCTGGCCGGCAGCTCGATCGCCCCGCACATCACCGCGAGCGGCAACAGCATCGCCAATCTGCTCAGCGGTCTCAGCTTCTGACCGGCCACCCCGTTTCCCACCACCGCCAGGGCGTGTCCTCGATCCCCCGCCGGAAGGGCCGCGACACCACGACACCGAGACACGGTGCCGAGGGTCGCGGACCCGGCGGGCGTTCGAAGACACGCCCTGGCCCCGGTTCACCCCCCGAACCAGGTCCTCCCGCCTACCCGCACCAACCCCTCACGGAGACCGCATGTCCCCCGGCCCCAAATCCCTCGCCGCCATCGCCCGGCGCACCAAGGACGGCATCGGCAACACCCGCACCCGCGCCCACCACATCACCCACCACACCCGGGACACCTTCTCGCCCGTGTTCACCCTCGGCCGGGGTCTGAACCGGCAATTCGCGTGGACGCGCAACTGGTGGAAGAGCGCCTCGGCGGACAAGCGCAAGGCCGGTGCCGCCGGGGCCGCCGCGGTCCTGCTCGCCCTCTATTTCCTGCCGTATGCCCCGATGATCGCGCTGCTCCTGGTCCTGGCCGGCGCCGCCTGGCTCGGCCACGCGGAGAAGCAACCGGCTGCCGAGCCCGATCGCACCGACGTCAAACTCCAGGCCGTCTACAACGGCCTGGTGCCGCACTTCGCCGACGACCACGACCCCGCCCGACTGTTCCACCCCGGCGGCCCGTACCAAAACGCCTTCCGACACTGGGAACTCGACGGCGACCGGATCGTCCGCCTCGAATTGACCTACAGCCCCTACTTCACCGACGACGACCCCACCGCCCGGGCCCGGATCGAACGGGTGCTCCAGGCCAAGATCGGCCGCGGTCGTGAATACCTCTACGAGTGGGACACCGAGAACAACCACCTCACCCTCGCCGCCCTGCCCCCGCTGCCCACGGCCGTGCCCGCCCAACAGTTCGTCACCGCGCCGCGCGAGATCCTGCTCGGCATCACCGACGCCGGCAGCACCAACCGGCGCATCCCCGTGCACGTGGAAGACACCATCCGGCAACTCCCGCCCGTCATCTGGCGCACCGGCAATCGCAGCACCGACCCGCACCTGCTCGCCGTCGCCGCCCCCGGCGCGGGCAAGTCCAACCTGCTGCGCACCATCGCCCTCCAGGCCGCCCGCGACGGCGACATCGTGGTCATCGACGGCAGCGGCTCCGGCGACTACGCGTGCCTGGCCGGCCGGCACAGCATCCTGCAGATCGAGACCGGCTACCACGGTGCGCTGGAGACCCTGACCTGGCTGCGACACGAGACCGAACGCCGGATCGCCGCCGTCACCTACGCCAAGCAACACGGCACCCCGGTCCCGGACAACGCCCGTCGCCCGCTGTGGGTGATCCTCGACGAGATCACCGAACTCTCCGACCTCGCCGCCGGCCAGGGCACCACCGATCCCCAGGAACTGCTCGACCTCCCGCTGCGCCTGGGCCGCGCGGCGCACATCGGCGTGATCACCAGCGCCCGGCCCACCCACCTTGGGCGGCTGCGCCCCGCGCTGATCGCCGACACGCACACCCGGGTCGTACTGGGCCCGCTCGACCCGGAGACCACGCTCACCGTGCTGGGCACCGGCACCGGCATCTCCGGCGGCGAGGACATGCCCCCCGGTCGCGGCTACATCCGGATCGGCAACGGTCCCGTGGTGCGCATCCAGATCCCGCACACCCCCGACCCGCTGGAGGAGGACACCCCGGAGGCCGACCGCAGGCGCCTGCTCGCGCTTCTCCCCCGACACACCGACGCCCTCCCTGTCGACGTGCCCTCCATCTCGCTCGCCAAGGCGCCCGAACGCGAGCCCGAGCCCACCGGCTGAAGCCCGGCGCGCCACCGCGCGCTCCCTCTCCCGAAGGTTCCGTGACGGCCCCGCGCCGAATCCGCGAAGGCCATCCGAAGGCCCCCCGAGCAGCCACGCTCGGGGGGCCTCGACGTACGCCCGGCGCACCGGCAAATACCCAAAACGCACCACTCCGTCCGCACTCGCGCGCCATGATGGGGGCCCGCACCCCCACGGAGGACGTGGACGCCCAGTGTTCGACCTCGCCAACTTCACCGTCAGCGACATGGTCGTGTGCAGTTCCGAACTGCGCCAGGTCACCGCCGACTCGGCCACCACCGAGGACGCCGCCCGCGCGATCGTGCAGCACCTGCGCAGCACCTTCCGCGACCCGCGCACCGGGGAGCCCCAACTCGTCCTCGTCCGCCTGTTCCAGACCATGCCCTGGCGCCACCTCACCCCCGACCTGGAACAGCGCGCGCTGCGCCGGCAACCCGACCTCGTCCCACACCCCGACCTGCGCTGCCTCACCCTGTTGGCCACCATCGGCGACCAGGCCGACTGGTGCGACCGCACCCGATCACGCCACCACCAGGTGGTCGCCTTCCCGAGTGCGAACGCGGTCCGCCGGGCGCCGATGATCAGCGCCATGCTGGACCAACTCGGGGTCACCGCCGAGGAGATCGTGGCCGGGCCGCTGCCCACCGACAACGATTGGGACCGCCACGACATCCACCACATCCCGGACGCGCTCGCCGACGACGCGGTGCCGGACAAGGAGTTCATCCGGGCGAGCGGCATAAAATCCGTGGTCGGCTACGCCGGCAAGCTCCCCGACGGCGAACTGTTCACGGTGCTGATGTTCACCCGCGTACACGTCGCGGCCAAGATCGCCGAACTCTTCCGCACCGTCGCCGTATCCACCCGATTGGCCCTGCTCCCGCTCAACACCGCGCCGCTGTTCGCCGGTGGCCCCTCCCAGCACACCCCCACCACACACGTGGCCGCCGCGCGCCTGGACGCCCTCGAACAACTCCTCGCCGCGCACGAGGGCACCACCGCGCAACAGGCCCTGGTCGCCGAGGACGCCCGCGACCGGGTTCGCTCGCAGCAGGAGCAACTCGCCTACAAACAGCGCCGACTCGACCAGGAAACCCGCATCGTCGAGACCCTCTACAGCGTCGGCCAAAAGCTCACCCGCGAACTCAACCTCGAACGCCTGGTCCAAGCCGCCACCGACGCCGCCACCTCGGTGATCGCCGCCGAACACGGCATCTTCCGCTACATCGACTACGACACCGGCGGTGTCGCGGACACCCGGTACGCCGTCACCAGCCCGGATCCGACCCTGATCGACCGCCTGCCCCGGCCGCGACCCACCCTCGCCGCGCGCAGCCGACCGCAGACCACCACCGCGCCGCCGGTCACCGTGCGCCGGGGCGACCTCACCGATGACCCCGCCGCCGGCCGGCTGCTGCCCTATCGAATCAGCGCCGACGGGCAACCACCCGTACGCAGCCTGCTGACCATCCCGGTGACCACCGCCACCGGCGAGGACCTGGGCGCGTTCTCCTTCTGCCACACCCGGGCCGACGTGTTCACCGAACGCGACGAACAACTCGCCCTGGGCATCGCCGCGCAGGCCGCCACCGCGATCGAGAACGCCCGGCTGTTCCGCAGCGTCCGCGACACCGCCGTCGAACTCCAGCGCAGTTTGCTCCCGCAGGTCCCGCCCGACCTGGACGAACTCAACATCGCCTTCCGCTACCTGCCCGGCGCCAAGGGCCAGCAGGTCGGCGGCGACTGGTTCGACGTGATCCCGCTGTCCGCCGGCCGGATCGCCCTGGTGGTCGGCGACGTGATGGGCCGAGGTCTCCAAGCCGCCGCCGTGATGGGCCAACTCCGCGCCGCGGTGCGGGCGTACGCGGTGATGGACCTGCCACCCGGACAGGTGATGCGCCACCTCAACCGCCTGGTCACCGGGCTCGGTGGCGAGGACCAGATCATCACCTGCGTCTACGCCGTCTACGATCCCGGCGACGCCACCATCCACTGGTCCAACGCCGGCCATCTGCCGCCCGCCCTGATCGGCGCCGACGGCAAGGTCGAACTCCTGGAGGACGATCTCGGCGTCCCGCTCGGCCTGGACGGCACCACCTTCGACGACGCGGTGGTCGGCTTCGACACCGGCGACCAACTCCTTCTGTACACGGACGGCCTGGTCGAGTCGCACGACGCCTCGCTCACCGACCGGCTTCAGGAACTGACCGAGCACATCGACAGCACCACCGGCGGCGCCTACAACGTCGCCGATGTCGCCGACCTGCTCACCAAGACCATGCTCACCGGCCAGGAGCCCGACGACGTGGCGCTGCTGCTGGTCCGCGCCCGGCACAGCGTCGAGCGCACCGCGGGTCTGGATCTGCCGCCCACGCCGCGCTCGGCCCGCGAGGCCCGCGACTTCGTCCGCGCCACGCTGGGCCGCTGGGAGTTGACCGACCACAACGACACCACGTGCTCGGTGGTCACCGAGCTCGTCTCCAACGCGGCCGAGCACGCCCGCACGCCGATGGAACTGCGGCTGCGTCATCACCCCGGCCGGCTGATCGTCGAGGTGGTCGACCACGACGGCCGGCTGCCCAAGGAGATCGCCTCGCCCGGCCACGACGAGCGGCATCGGGGGCTGTGCATCGTGGCCGGCCTGACCACCGATTGGGGCGTGCGTCCCACGGACACCGGAAAGATCGTCTGGGCGGAGATCCGTGATCGTTGAGGCCCGCCTCGCCCTCGGCCGTCCGGACCACCCGCCACACCCACCTCACCCACACCGGGCCGATCCGTGCCGGGTCGGCGAGGCGACCCGCCTTCGCTGTGCGTGGCGACGGGCGTACCGGGCAGGCTCACGTCATCGATTCCCGAGCCGATCAGGCGAGTTTTATGCCACTTTCTCCCACCGATGTAATGAATCATCCACTTTGGGGTAGCTACCCACCGTCACGAACCCCGGCTCCTCCCCACCGACCCCTCGGTCGGGAATCTTCGGGGCCCGTCACGCGTTCTGCAGACGGACGAGACAGCAAGACCTGTCGATGTGGGTAGACAAGCCAGGAGGCACGATTCATGAGTGAGCGAGCTCTCCGCGGCACACGCCTTGGCGCCACCAGCTACGAGACCGATCGCGGTATCGATCTGGCGCCGCGTCGCACCGTGGAATACGACTGCCCCAGGGGGCACCGCTTCGAGATGCCGTTCTCCGTCGAGGCGGAGATCCCCTCGACGTGGGAGTGCCGCAGCTGCGGCGCGGTCGCGCAGTTGGTGGACGGCGCGCCGCCGGAGGAGAAGAAGAACAAGGCCACGCGCACACACTGGGACATGCTCATGGAGCGGCGTACCCGGGAAGAGCTGGAAGAGGTGCTCGCCGAGCGCCTCGCTGTACTGCGGTCGGGTGGGATCAACCTCCACCACGATCCGCGCGACAACCGCAAGAGCGCCTGAGCGAGCACCGCGCGAGCCCGCTCCGGGCGCGTGCGGATCCCGTCGACAGGTGGCACCGACGCCCGGGGCGCCGACGATCTCACGATCGTGGCGCCCCGGGCGTTGTGCCGTCTCCGGTCGTGCGGTCCGACCAGCCGCCCTCAGGGCAGCTCGCGCGGCGGCTGCGGCGGGTCGTCGTCACGGCGCACGTCCTGCGGGTCGATCACTTCGCCGCGCACGATCTTGCCGTCCGGGCGGTGGATTCGCGCCTCCTGCACCACGCCGGAGAACCGCGGGCTGTTCGCCACCTTCGCGGCCACCACCGTGCCGATCAGTCGCCGAATCAGCGGCCGGGTGAACGGCAGCACGCACAGCAGGCCCAGCACGTCGGTGATGAACCCGGGGATGATCAGCAGGATGCCGCCCAGGATGACCACGCCCGCGTCGGCGGCGGCATTGGTCACCTCCTTGCCCTGGGCCGCGAGCGCGGTCGGGTCGCTCTGGCCCTCGCGCTGCGCCTGTTCGCCGAGCGCGCGCAGCCGGGTCAGCACCCGACGGCCCTCGTAGCGGATCACCAGCGCACCCAGCGCGACACCGGCCAGGATCAGCAGGAAGGTCCGGCCCGCCCCGATGGCGACGCCGACCCGGCTGATCACGTAGATCTCGGCCAGCGGCAGCGCGATGATCGGCAGGAGCTTGGCCGCTCGGCGCAGCGGGGTGCTCACGGAATCACGTCCTCGGCGGGGTGGAGCCGGTGCTGTCGGAGCCCTCGCCACCGGGGCCGTCGGTGCTCCCCGGCCCGCCGGAGACCTCGGGGTGGGCGGCGGCGGTCTCGGGGGTGCTCTCGTTCGGATACTTGCCGACCCGGCGGCCGACGCCCCATGCGGTGACCCGCCACAGTGCCTCGGCGACGATCGAGTTGCTCATCTTGCTGTTGCCGCGCTCGCGTTCGATGAAGGTGATCGGCACCTCCAGGACCCGGTAGCCCTTGCGGATCGCCCGCCAGGCCAGGTCCACCTGGAAGCAGTAGCCCTGTGAGGCGACCTCGTCCAGGCCGATGCCGAGCAGGGTGTCCTTGCGGAAGGCCCGGAAGCCTCCGGTGACGTCGTGGATGTCGACGCCGAGCATCAGCCGCGAGTAGGTGCTGCCGCCCTTGGAGATGAGCTTGCGGTGCCCGGGCCAGTTGACCGCGCCGCCGCCGGGGACCCAGCGCGAGCCGAGCACCAGGTCCGCGTCGCGCACCGCTTCGAGCAGGCGCGGCAGTTGCTCGGGCTGGTGCGAGCCGTCGGCGTCCATCTCCACCAGGATGTCGTAGCCGCGGTCGATGCCCCAGCGGAAGCCCGCGATGTAGGCGGCGCCCAGGCCCTCCTTGCCGGCCCGGTGCATGACCTGGATGTGCGGGTCGTGCTCGGCGAGCGTGTCGGCGATGTCGCCGGTGCCGTCGGGGCTGTTGTCGTCGGCGATCAACACGTCGACATCGGGCACCGCGGCGCGCAGGCGCGCGACGATCGGCTCGATGTTCTCCGATTCGTTGTAGGTGGGGATGATGACGAGCACCTTGCCGAGATCGGCGAAGCTGGTCTGCTCGCTGTCGGTCACATCATCTCCTTGATGGCGTTGGCGTCGGCGCGGGTGTCGACGCCGGCGTCGGCGGGGGTCGGCGGGATGCCGGGGGTGGTGATCCAGGGCTTGCGGCGACGGCGGAGGATGCCGTACGCGCAGGCGAGAAGACCGACGATAGCCAGGATCCACTCGGGAGCCGAACCGAGTCGCGTGGCGAGCGTGTGGTCGTCGCGCAGCGGGACGTCCATGACCAGGGTGTCCGCGGTGAATTCGCGGGTTCGTTCGACCACTTTTCCATCCGGCATGACGATCGCGCTGATCCCGGAGGTGGCCGCGATCAGCACCGCGCGGCCGTGCTCGATCGCGCGCAGCCTGGACATCGCGAGTTGCTGCTCGGGCTGTCCGCTGCGGCCGTACGTGGCGTTGTTGGTCTGCACGACCAGGACTCGGCCGCCGTGCGTGACCGCTTCGCGGGTGACGTTGTCGTAGGCGATCTCGAAGCAGATCACGTCGCCGATCCGGGCCGGGCCCAGTTGCATGACGCCGACGGTCTTGCCGGGGTAGAAGTCGCGCGGGACGCGTTCGAGCCGGCTGATGAACTTGGTGAGCAGGTCGCGCATCGGGATGTATTCGCCGAACGGCACCGGGTGGCGCTTGGTGTACGAGGCGCCGGGGCCGGTGACCGGGTCCCACACGATGCCCTGATTCTGGATGTGTGTGGCGTCGGGTCCGGCGACCAGGACGCCGGTGAGCACGGGGACGCCGATGTCCTTGACCGCGCCGTCGATGAGCGCGTACGCGTCGCGTTCCTCGAACGGGTTCAGGTCGGAGGAGTTCTCCGGCCAGATCACCAGTTCGGGCTTCTTGACCTTGCCGGCGCGCACGTCGGCGGCCAGCTTGTGGGTCTGCCGGACGTGGTTGTCCAGGACCGCGCGCCGTTGGCCGAGAAAGTCCAGGCCGGTGCGCGGGACGTTGCCCTGGATGACCGCGATGGTCGCGGTGTCGGGGCCGGCGGCGTCGCCGCCGGTGGGTATGGGAACCGCGTAGGCGCTCGCGGGAACGGCGATCGCCAGGCCGATGGCGCCCAGGGCCAACGGAACGGCGCTGCGCGGCGTACGAGCGCTCTCGGGGGTCTCGGCGACCGATGCGTCACCCCGGCCCGCGTAGAGCCCGTACAGGCGCAGTGCGGCCCAGCCGAGCAGGGCGCCGGTGAGGGCGACGGCGAAGGTCACCCCGGGGGCGCCGGCGAGCGCTGCGATCGGGGTGAACGGCGTCGCGGTGTTGGCGAACGCCAGTCGGCCCCACGGGAAGCCGCCGAACGGCACGCGGTCGCGCACCAGTTCCTCGGCGACCCACAGGCACGCGGTCCACAGCGGCCACAGTCGCAGGCGGCCGATCAGGGTGAGCGCGGCGGCCAGCGCGGCGATGTACAGCGCCTGCACCACCGACAGCACGATCCACGCGTCCGGTCCCACCACGCGCAGCCACTTGAGCAGCCACAGCATGAACGGCAGGCCGAAGAGCAGGCCGTAGCCGAAGCCGGTGCGGGTGCGCTGCCCGTGCACCGCGATGCCGAGCGCGGTGACCGCGAGCACGCTCAGCGGCCAGATGTCGTAGGGCGGGAACGCGAGCGCGAGCAGCAGGCCGCTGACCAGTGCGGTGACCGGGCGGGCGGGGCGGCGGTAGATGCTCACGGCGGTGGCGCGCGTGCGGCGCAGACGCTGCTTGCGAGCGGGCGCCGGCGCCGTGGGCGCAATGCCCTCGGGCGCTGTGGTGCTGTCGAGCTGCGGCACCGTGGGGCCCCCTCGCTGGGTCGTTGCGGATCACTGCTGCCGCACGCGGCACGGAATTGCGCCGGTCGGGTGATGCAGTGACGTTACAACGTTCGAGGTGGGAGTTCGGTTTCGGCTCGGGCTCGGCGGTGGGGTGATGACGGCGGGAGCTCGGTCGCCCTTCGGGCCGGCCCCGGACCGGCTGGCTGTCGGTCGCGGTGGCCGTTGTCTACTGGGCGACCGGGCTCTGCCGCGGTCTCACCTTCCGGCACGGGGTGTGCTCGCGTCCGGCGGGGCGACCGCACGGGTGCCGCTCTGCCGTTCGTGGCCGCGTGGGGCGGCCTCCCGGGCGCGTGTCACGCCGGTTCCGGACCTGGCGCCCGGTGGTTGTGCCACCTGTGGCCCGGAGGCGTGCGCGTGCTCGGGGAGGGTGTTCTCCTGCCGGTCGTCCTACGGTGGACCGGGTCGAACGTACTGGGCGATGCGGGCGCGGTGTCAACATCGCACTGACCTGCACGAATACGGTATCGACGCAGGTCAGCGGCCGGGGTGGTGCGGCGCTGGTGTGGTGGTGTGCGCCCGCCGGGTGGCGCAATCGCTCCCCTAATGGGTCTCGTCGAGGCTTCCGTACCCTTGGCCGGGTCGCTCGCACGGCGATCGGGCCCGGAGCGGGCGGCGGCGATGTCGGCGTGTCGCGCGCGTTGCGGGCTTCCATGGTGTTGTACACGGATCGGGCCCACCGCGCGAGCGGGGACCCGGGGTGCGTTCACCCGTATCGGCCAGTCGGGCCACCGGTTCAGGCCAGGCAGGCCGCCCCCGAGAAGCCCGTGTAGGCGCTGGGCCGACTGCGTTCGGTCTCGCCGACGGCGGTCGCCAGCCGGCGGATCGCCTCGGTCAGTGTCGCCGGATCGTGCGCGTACGGCAGCCGCACGTGGTGCTCGAAGGTCCCGTCCGTGCCGAAGTGGGTGCCCGCCGCGATGCGCACGCCGTGACGGGCCGCGGCCTCGGCCAGCGTCAGGCTGGAGGCGCCGTCGGTGCGCACCCACAGGGACAGGCCGCCGACCGGCATCGCGAACGTCCAGTCGGGCAACCGGTCGGCGAGCGCTTCGGCGAGCGCGCCCCGGGCGGCGCGCAGCGCCGGCAGCCGGCTCTCCAGGATCGCGTCCTCGTGGTCGGTGATCAGGTGGTGGGTCACCAGTTGGTCCAGCACGGGCGCGCCGACGTCGAAGGACGCGCGGGTGGCCGCGATCCGGCGGACCAGGTCCGGGGTGGCCCGGATCCAGCCGATCCGCAGGCCGCCCCAGAAGGTCTTCGAGGTGGACCCGATGGTGACCACGTTGTTGGTCCGGTCGAATCCGGCCATCGGCAGCGGCCGGTCCGTCGGGTCGACGTCCAGGGCCAGGTCGAAGCACGTCTCGTCGACGATCAGCGTGGTCCCGGTGTTGCGGGCCAGGTCCACCAGCGTGCGGCGGATCCCGGCGTCCGCGAGGTGGCCGGTCGGGTTCTGGTAGTCCGGGATCAGGTAGGCAAGTCGGGGCGCGGCCGTGCGCAGCGTGTCCCGCCAGGTCTCCACGTCCCAGCCCGTGTCCGTCATCGGCACCGGGACGAGCCGGTTCCCGGCCTGCCGGATGGCGTCCAACACGTTGGCGTACGTGGGCGATTCCACCGCGACCCGGTCGCCGGGGCCGGCCAGGGTGCGCAGCACCAGGGTCACCGCGGCCAGCGCGCCGGGGGTGACCAGGATCTGGTCGGGCGTGGTGGGCACGCCGCGGCGGGTGTAGCGCTGGGCCAGCGTGTCGCGCAGAACCGGCAGGCCGCCGGGCAGGTAGCCGTGGCCGGTGGTGTAGGTGGGCAGCGAGTCGGTGGCGTCGGCGACCGCCTGGTGCAGGGCGCGGCCGGGGCCGGGCAGGGCCGCGACGCCGAGGTCGATCACGCCGGTGGTGGTGCTCGGGCTCAGCCCTCGGGTGGGGATCTCGGTGTGCGTGCCGGGCAGAGTGGTCCAACTGCCGGAGCCGCGCCGGCTGGTCAGGTAGCCGTCGGTGCGCAGGAGTTCGTAGGCGGCGGCGACCGTGGTGCGGCTGATGCCCAGTCGGTCGGCGAGGCCGCGTTCGGCGGGCAGGCGCGCGGTCAGCGGGATCCGACCGTCCAGGAGCAGCGCGCGGATGCGATCGGCGAGCGTGCGGTACGCCGGGCCGGTGCGCGCCGCGGACTGGGTCGTGGTGGTCCAGGGGTGCAGGAGGTCGGCGAGGCGGGTGCTGCTGACGGTCAGGTGAGGCGCGCTCATCAGTCCACTCCTGTCGAATTGGCTATGGATCCGTGATCCGGTGTCGGCGATTGTTTCACCGTTGGCTCTTTATTGGCAGTCAGGTGACGAACGAGGTGCACGGTGGCTTGGTCGTGGGTCCGGCGATTGATCCAGTTGTATGCGGGGCTCACGCTGTACGGGTTCAGCATGGCGTTGATGATCCGGGCCGATCTGGGGCTGGACCCGTGGGACGTGTTCCATCAGGGGCTCGCGGAGCGGACCGGGTGGAGCTTCGGCGTGGTGACGATCGTGGTGGGCGCCGCGGTGCTGCTGCTGTGGTGGCCGATGCGCCAGCGTCCGGGCCTGGGCACGGTGAGCAACGTATTCGTGATCGGCGTTGCCGTGGACGCCTCGCTGCGGTGGTTGCCCGCGCCGGACGCGTCGGGCCGGCAATTGGCCTTCCTGGTCTTTGGAGTGGTGCTGAACGCGGTGGCGGGCGGCGCGTACATCGGTGCGCGGCTGGGCCCGGGTCCGCGGGACGGGCTGATGACCGGGCTGGTGCGGATCACCGGGCGTTCGGTGCGGCTGATCCGTACCGGCATCGAGGTGACCGTCCTGGTGGTGGGCTTCGCCCTGGGCGGGTCGCTCGGGCTGGGCACCGTGTTGTACGCGCTGACCATCGGGCCGCTGCTGCAGGTCTTCCTGCCGCTGCTGACCGTTCCCGAGCGGCGGTCGGAGGTCGCGGCCGGCGAGCCGGATCCGGTCGCCCCGGTCGCCCCGGTCGCCCCGGCCGCTGCGGTCGTGGAACAGCCCGGGACGCTGGCCCCGGCGCCGGCCGGCTAGGGACACCCCGGAGGCCGGCGAGCGCCGCCCCGATCAGGCCTGGTCGAGGGCTCCCTCGGCCGCGTGGATCGTGGTGCCGCGCACCGCGGTGCGCACGCAGCGCGGCAGCGGCAGGTCGGGAGCCAGGTCGGGCAGCCCGGGGGTGCCCGAGCGCGGGTCGGTGGACCAGCCGGAGAGCCGGCTGTCCGGGGCCTGGACGACCAGCTCGGTGGTGTCCCACACCGCGTAGGTGGCGGGCGCGCCGGGAACCAGCACGCCGGCGTCGTCGCGACCGGTCGCCCGGTGGCCGCCTCGGGTGTGCGCGGCGAAGGCGGCACGCACGCTGATGCGTTGCTCCGGCGTGCGGTGGAAGGCGGCGGCGCGCACGGTGCCCCACGGGTCGAGCGGGGTCACCGGCGCGTCCGAGCCGAACGCGAGCGGTACACCCGCGGCGCTGAGTGCGGCCAACGGGTTCATCAGCGCGGCGCGTTCGGCGCCCAGGCGGCGTACGTACATGCCGTCCGGGCCGCCCCACGCGGCGTCGAAGGCCGGCTGTACGGAGGCGGTCAGGCCCAGTTCGGCAAATGCCGCGACGGCTTGGGCGTCGAGCAGTTCGGCGTGTTCGACGCGGTGTCGAAGCGCGCGGAAGGCCGCGCCGTGCGGGCCCTGGATCAGCGCGCGGGCGGCGGCGGTGACCGCGCCGATCGCGGCGTCGCCGATGGCGTGGAAGCCGGCCTGGACGCCGGCTCGGGTGCACGCGGCGAGGTGGGCGGCCACCTGTTCGGCCGCGAGGTGCGTCAGGCCGGTGCCGGCGGCCGGGTCGTCGATGTAGGGCGCGTGCAGGCACGCGGTGTGCGAACCGAGCGAGCCGTCGATGAACAGGTCGCCGCCGAGGCCGTGCGCGCCCAGGTCGGCGCGCATCGTGCGGGCGTGCTCGGGGTCGTCGGCGAGCGCACCCCAGTAGCCGACCACGTCCGGGCCGGCTTCGTCCCGGGCCAGCTCCAGCAGCGCCCGGAAGTCGGCCTCGCCGGCGATCTCCGGCCCGCCGCACTCGTGCACCGTGCCGATGCCCAGCGCCGCCGCCCGGGCCCGCGCGACCCGCTGCGCGGCGATCCGATCGGCCGACGTCAGCGCGGCGTTGGCGGCGGCTCGCGCCGCGTGGTGCACGTTGCCGGCCAACGGCACGTCGCCGTGCTCGCCCGGGACCAGGGCGAGCAACGCGGGCGAGCACGCGGCGGAGTGCACGTCGGTGCGGGAGAGGTAGACGGTGGCGCCGCCGGTGGCCCGGTCCAACTCGGCCGGGGTGGGCGGGCGTCCCTCCGGCCAGGCGGTGTCGTCCCAGCCGTGGCCGAGCAGCACGTGGCCCGCCCCGTACAGGCCGCGCCGCTTGGCGTGGTCCTCCAGCGCGGAGAGCGCGTAGGCCAACGACGGTGCGCCGGTCAGGTCGAGCCCGGTCAGTGCGAGGCCGGTCGCGGTGGCGTGCACGTGCGCGTCCACGAACGCGGGTGTCACCAGCGCGCCCGCGAGGTCGAGCACCGCGTCGACGGCGTCGACGTGGGCGGCGGCTCCCTCGGCGCCGATCCAGGCGATGGTGTCGTCCTCGACGACCATGGCGGTCGCGAAGGGATCGGCCGGACTGTGCACGGCGCCGTTGCGCAGGAGGAGCGTGGTCATGGCCACCAGTGTGGCCCGCCCCGACCCGACCCCCGGCCGGAGGTCACCCCTTCGGGCGGGTGACGCGCGCCGCGCCCACCCTCGCGAAGCGGCCCGGGCAGCCTTGTCCGACCGACGTCGCGCGGCGCGGCGTGGTGCGGACGCCGGGGTCAGAACCGGGGCGCGCGCGCCTCGTACGGGGTGGACAGCACCACCGTCGTGCGGGTGGACACACCCGCCTGGAGCCGGATGCGGGCCAACAGGGTCTCCAGGTCCCCCGGGGTCGGGACACGGACCTTGAGGATGTAGCTCTCGTCCCCGGCCACGCTGTGACACGCCTCCAGTTCCTCGAGGTTCGCCAGCCGCTCCGGAGCGTCGTCGGGGGCGCTGGGATCGATGGGTTTGACCGAGATGAACGCGGTCAGCGGCAGGCCGATGGCCTCGGTGTCGACCACGGCGGCATAGCCGCGGATGATGCCGCGTTGTTCGAGTCGGCGCACGCGTTGGTGTGCGGCCGAGGTGGACAGGCCGGTGGCCTTGCCCAGGTCGGTGTAGCTCATCCGCCCGTCTTGCAGGAGCAGTTTGACGATCTGTCGGTCGAGGTCCTCCACACGACGAACCTAGGGCATCGGGGCGGGGCGTGGCGTCCCGATGCCGCGTCGGAGGCCGTCGTTACAGTGCCCCCATGGCCGCCCAGGACCGTGCCCCAGCGCTCGATCAGCTCGACCGCGCCCTGTTGCGGGTGACCGCGCGGGCCGACACCTCCGCCGCGCGGGCTCGGCAACTGCGATGGGTGGTGGGCGAGTTGCGCCGCGCAATGGTCCAGGACGGGTTCCCGGTCGAGGCCCGCGCCTCGCTCGCCGCATTGTTGTCGGCCGACCCGATGCGGCGCTATCTGGACCTCGCGCGAAGCGGGCGACTGCGCACCCGCGCGGTGGCGGGGGCAGGCATCTCCACGACGGCGAGCATGCGGGTGCGGATGGACTGCCTGGAGATCCTGGCCCGCGCGGGGTCGGTGCCGGCCGAGCTCCCGGAGCGACCGGCGATGCCCGAACTCAAGCCGCCGGTGGGCGCCCGGCAACGGTCGTTGTTGCTGGACTGGCTGGCCGCGCATGCCGACAGCGGCGGCGCGGACCCGGGTCGGATCCGGCTGTTCGCGCTGATCGGCGTGGTCCTGGACACCGGCGCGCGGGTGGGCGAGTTGTGCGCGCTGCGGCTGACCGACCTGGGGTCGGACGAGCACACGGTGCGGATCGTGCGGCGCCCGCAGGCACGCTCGGTCAACCCGGCGGTCACCGAGGTGCTGCCGCTGTCCGGTCCCACCCGGGCCGCGCTGGGCCGCTGGTTGGACGTGCGCGAGGAACTGGTGCGACACGTGCAGGGATCGGTGGCCGCCGTGTGGGTGTCGGTCCGGGGCAACCACTCCGGGGTGCCGGACCAGGACGGCAACTCCCGCCGCCGGCCCGCCGGGATGCCGCTGATGCCGCGCGGACTCGCCCGGGCGTACACGCGCACGGTGGTCCGACTGAACGTGGACATGGCCGGGCGGCCGGGCTGGGAGCCGGTGCCGTATCGGCTGGAGCAGTTGCGCAGGGCGGTGGACGCCACTGATGAAACCGGGCCGAAACGACAACCGGGCCAAGCGGCCGGGGGCATCCGACCGGGCGTCTCGAACCAGGACGTGTTCCGGGTTCAAAGGACGTGGTGAGTCGGAGGCCGGGGAGCCACACGGTGGTGCGGCGGGTCGCCGAACACGCCCCGGAGCGGAGCGTCGCAGCCGATTGTGCAGATCTCGCCGCCGTGCGGACTCCGCCATTCGCGGCCGGTGGGACGCCGGTGTGCGGGACAGGCGACAGGTGGTGCTTCGTCTGCTTGACTGTGCAACGCAATTGGGCTTGGCGTGGGGAGTGGGCATGGGTGCGCTGGATGGCGTCAAGGTGGTCGAGCTGGCCGGGATCGGACCCGGGCCGTTCGTCGGGATGATGTTGGCCGACGCCGGCGCCGGCGTCATTCGGGTGGATCGACCCGGAGGCGCGACGATGCCCTCGATGGTGGTCGGGCGCGGCCGGTTGGGCACGCTGGAGGTCGACCTCAAGGACCCGGCCGTGCGGGACTCGGTACTGCGGTTGATCGCCGGCGCCGACGTGCTCGTCGAGGGGTTTCGTCCGGGCGTCGCCGAGCGCCTGGGCCTGGGACCCGACACTTGCCTGGAGCTCAACCCCGCCCTCGTCTACGCCCGGATGACCGGCTGGGGGCAGCACGGGCCGCTCGCGCCCCGGGTCGGGCACGACATCAACTACATCTCCATCTCCGGGGTGTTGCACTCCTTCGCGCGCACCGGTGAGCGTCCGGTGCCGCCGCTGAACCTGGTCGGGGACTACGGCGGCGGCGCGATGTTCTGCGCGTTCGGCATCCTGGCCGCGCTCCTGGCCGCGCGCACCTCCGGGCGCGGCCAAGTCGTCGACGCGGCGATGACCGACGGATCGGCGCTGCTCAGCGCGTTCATCCACGGCATGCGCGGGCTCGGCGGCTGGGCGGAGCAGCCCGGTGGCAACCTGCTCGACACCGGTGCGCCGTTCTACGACGTGTACACCACCGCCGACGGACGGTACCTCGCCGTCGGTGCGATCGAGCCGCAGTTCTACGCCCTGTTGTTGGCCGGACTCGGGCTTGCCGAGGAGGAGTTGCCGGCGCAGATGGACAGGGCCGGCTGGCCGGTCCTGCGCGAGCGATTCACCGCGGTGATCGCCGGCCGCACCCGGGACGAGTGGGCGGCGGTCTTCGAGCCGCTGGACGCCTGCGTGACGCCCGTGCTGACCTGGGAGGAGGCCGCCGAGCACCCGCACAACCGGGCTCGGGAGACCTTCATTCACCCCGACGGCATGCTCCAGCCCGCCCCGGCCCCGCGACTGTCCGACACCCCGTCCACCGCCGGGGACGCCGCGAACCGGATCGACGCCGCCCTCCTCGAATCCTGGGGTCTGCCCCCGGAGGAAGCCGCAAAACTGGCCCAGGATTCCTGACCGAGGAAGCCGAAGCGGTCCGCGAGGTCCCAGCCGACGACCGCCTGCCGTGAAACCGCGTTCTCGAACCGAACGCTACGGGCGATGCCGGCGGGCACCCCCCTGCCCAAGCCGGCCCGAGCGCAGCGCCAAGCGCTCCGCGCAAACGTGCAGCATGGCATGCCCGTCCGACCCGTGCCCGAAAATCCGCGACAAATGTTTCACCACGTAGCGACCTCTCTACCATCGGTAGCCGCACCTGCCGACCCACGCGAGGAACCATGGACACCACCGCACTCACCAGCCCCTCCCTCCCGCGCGCTCGCGCTGCCGATCACATCGCGCGGCTGCTCGGCGAGACCGCACCCGTGCGGCAACGCGTGCTCCGCCACACCGTCTACCGCGACCTCACCGACATCACCGCGATCCGGGTGTTCATGGAGCACCACGTGTTCGCCGTCTGGGACTTCATGTCCCTGCTCAAGAGCCTGCAACGGAACCTGACCTGCGTCGAGATCCCGTGGGTGCCGCGCGGGGACGCGGAGATCCGGCGCATGGTCAACGAGATCGTGCTCGGCGAGGAGAGCGACACCACCTCCCTGGGTCCGCTCAGCCACTTCGAGCTCTACCTCGCCGCGATGGACGCCGCCGGCGCCGACACCCGCCCGGCCCGCCGCTTCCTCGGCCTGCTCGTCGACGGGGTCCCGGTGCCCGAGGCCGTCGCCGCGTGCGGCGCACCCGCCGGCGCCGCCGCGTTCGTGACGCGTACCTGGCAGGTCGTCGAGCACGCCCCGCTGCACTGCGTCGCCGCCTCCTTCGCGCTCGGCCGCGAGGAGCTCATCCCGCGCATGTTCGACCACCTCACCGCCCTCGACGACGTGCACGAGGGCCGGCTCGCGGTGTTCGGCGAATACCTCACCCGGCACATCGAGGTGGACGGCGACGACCACGGCCCGATGGCGCTGCGCCTGCTCGCCCAGTTGTGCGCGGCCACCCCGGACCCGGCCCGCGCATGGCGGGAGAGCGCCGGCACCGTCACCGTCTCGTTGCGCGCCCGCGCCGACCTGTGGGACGCGGTCCGCACGGCGATCGACGCGACCCGTCCCGGGGCCCGCTGATCCGGTTCCGCACTGCCCGGAGCCGTGTGACGTGTCATATGTTGGGCGCGTGACCCACGACGCAGCCCTCTACCCCACAGACCGCCTCGGCCGCGCCCGGAAGGCAGCCGCCGACGCGGGACTGGACGCCCTGCTCATCTCGCCCGGCGCCGACCTGCGCTATCTCACCGGCTACGAGGCGCTTCCGCTGGAGCGCCTCACGTGCCTGGTGGTGCCCGTCGACGCCGACCCGTTCCTGGTCGTACCCGGCCTGGAGAAGCCCGCAGCCCTCGCGTCACCCGCGGGAGCGCTCGGCATCGACGTGGCCGGCTGGGCCGAGACCGACGACCCGTACACACTGATCGCCGACCGGCTGCCCGCGGGCGTGACCCGGATCGGCTTGGACAACCACATGTGGGCGGAGAAGGTGCTCGCCTTCCGCGCCGCACTGCCCGCCGCCGAACAGTCGCTCGCCGGCGACGTGTTGCGCGAGTTGCGGATGCGCAAGTCCGCCGCCGAGGTGGCCGCGCTGCGCCGGGCCGGCGCCGCGATCGACCGGGTGCACGCCCGGGTGGGTGACTGGCTCCGGGCGGGTCGCACCGAGCGCGAGGTCGGTGCGGACATCGCCGACGCGATCATCGCCGAGGGCCACGTCCGGGTGGACTTCGTGATCGTCGGCTCCGGTTCGAACGCCGCGAGTCCGCACCACGAGCTGTCCGACCGGGTGATCGAGACCGGCGACGTGGTCGTGGTCGACATCGGCGGCACCACCGCCGACGGCTACTGCTCGGACGAGACCCGCACCTACAGCATCGGCGAGCCGCCTGCGGAGTTCCGCCGCTACTACGACGTGCTGGAGCGCGCCCAGGCCGCCCAACTCGCCGCGGTGCGACCGGGGTTGACCTGCGAGGCACTCGACGCGGTCGGCCGCGACATCATCACCGAGGCGGGCTACGGCGAGTACTTCATCCACCGCACCGGCCACGGCATCGGCCTGGAGAGCCACGAGGAGCCATACATCGTCGCAGGCAACAGCCTGCCCCTGGAGCCGGGCATGGCGTTCTCGATCGAGCCCGGCATCTACATCCCCGGCACGCACGGCGCGCGGATCGAGGACATCGTGGTCTGCGCGCAGGACGCCGGCGATCCGATGAACCTGCGCCCGCACGGGTTGGTCGTGCTGTAACCCTTCGAGGCGGTCGATTCCATGCCCACCGTCCACGAACGCCGCCGGGGCCGTGATCGGCCCGGCGTCCGCGGACCGGGTGCGGGTCGGCCGCCTCGACGGGTGTCCGCGGGGCCGCGTCGGTGCCGGGCGGGCACGGGTGGGTCGCCGTACGATCGTGCGCAACGACCGGGGGGCGAACCCCACCCGGTCCGCCGCCGGTCTCCGCCGGGTCCGGCCACCCTCCGGACCGCACGGAAGGACGTCCCCGATGCCCGTCACGCGCACGCTGCCCACCGACGAGTCCCGCGCTCTGCTGGACCTCACCCGGGAGATCACCGCCCGCGAGATCGTGCCCCGGGCCGCCGCCGACGAGGCCGCCGGGCGCTTTCCGCGCGAGGTGTTCGAGACCCTCGGCGCCGCCGGGCTGTTGTCGTTGCCGTACGCCGAGGAATACGGCGGCGGCGAGCAGCCGTACGAGGTCTACCTGCAAGTGCTCGAAGAACTGGCCGCCGGGTGGCTGGCGGTCGGCCTGGGAGTGTCGGTACACACGCTCGCGTGCCATCCGCTCGCCACGTTCGGCACGCCCGAGCAGCGGGCCGCGCACCTGCCCGCGATGTTGTCCGGCGAACTGCTCGGTGCGTACTGCCTGTCCGAGCCGCACTCGGGCTCGGACGCGGCGGCGCTGAGCACCAAGGCGGTGGCCGCCGCCGACGAGTACGTGCTCACCGGGACCAAGGCGTGGATCACGCACGGCGGCGTGGCCGACTTCTACACCGTGCTGGCGCGCACCTCGCCGGACGGTTCGCGCGGGATCAGCGCGTTCTTGGTCGACGCCGGGACACCGGGCCTGGCCTCCGCCGCGCCCGAGCACAAGATGGGGATGCGCTCCTCGCCCACCGCGCAGATCCACCTGGACGGCGCCCGGGTCCCCGCACAGCGCCGGATCGGCGCCGAGGGCCAGGGCTTCCCGATCGCGCTCGCCGCGCTCGACTGCGGCCGGCTGGGCATCGCCGCGTGCGCCACCGGGGTGGCCCAGGCCGCGCTGGAGCTCGCGAGCGACTACGCCAAGAGCCGCTCGCAGTTCGGCGGCCCGATCGCCGACCAGCAGGGCATCCGCTTCATGCTCGCCGACATGGCCACCGCGATCGAGGCGGGCCGCGCGCTCTACCTGTCCGCGGCCCGACTGCGCGACGCGGGACAGCCGTTCAGCCGCCAGGCGGCGATGGCCAAGCTGTTCTGCACGGACGCGGTGATGCGGGTGACGATCGACGCGGTGCAGATCCTCGGCGGCTACGGCTACACCACCGACTTCCCGGCGGAGCGCTACCTGCGCGAGGCCAAGTGCCTGCAGATCGTCGAGGGCACCAACCAGATCCAACGCATGGTCATCGCGCGGGACCTGCTGCTGCACGGATGAGCGCGAGTCCGTGCTTCGCGGCGGGCGAAGGGCGCCGCCTCGGACGGGTCCGAGCCCCCAGACCCGGCCACTTCGCCGCATGGGCCCTCGTGGCCGCCGCTCGCCGGGCCCGACGCGAAGGAACTGCCCGAGCCCGGCGGACGTCTCATCGACCATGACGCAATCCCACCCACGCCCACGCCTGCGGCCCGCGCGGCTCGGCGACTTGGACGCGATCGTCGACCTGCACACCCGGGCCCGCACCGCCTACTACCGGACCGGGGGAGCGGCCGAGCACGAGATCGGGGACCCGGCCCAGCCGGACCCTCTTGCCCACCGCCGGGACGCGTGGCGGCGGGCGGTCGACACCGACGCCCGGACGGTGGTGTGCGCGGTGGCCGGCAAACGTGTGGTGGGCGTCGCGGCGATGGGGCACGTGGCGGGCCCGGCCGGCGAGCTGTACCAGATCCACGTGCTTCCGGGGCACTGGGGGCAGGGTGTCGGCAGCGCGTTGCACGCCGCCTTCGTGCGCTTCCTGGACCGGGAGCGGCTACCCGAGGGGCGAGTGGAGGCGTGGCGGCGCAACGAGCGCGCGATGGCCTTCTACGCCCGCCGCGGCTGGTCCCCGAGCGGTGAACACCGACCGGGGCCCGCCGGGGGCGACTATGTGCGGATGCGGTTGGCCGCAGCCGGGTGAAGTGGCGCGCGGGACGGGCCGGCCCGCCGGCTCACGCGGTGTGCGAGAACGGCTGGGCCCGCCAGTCCAGGCCCGCCGGGAGCACCGTGACCGCAGGCCGCTTCGGCGCCGGCGGCGTGCGGCCGGCGACCCGATCGACCGGGTCGCCGAACACCGTGCCCGAGCCCGGACAAGCGCGAATCCCGAACGGATCCCGCGCGCTGGGGCACACCGCGTGGTCCGGCACCACCGACGCGTCGTCGGCGCCGACCGCGACCAGCACCACGCCGCACTGCGGGCACGCCCGTCGTACGCCGGCGGGCGGATCCACATCCGGGTCGAGTTCGAACGCGTCGTCCAAGTCCTCGACGAGAACGCGCGGTCGAGTGCCTGCGGGCGCGTCTACGGCGATACTCATGGGGCTCCCCCTGTCGCCACAGCGCCGTGGTGACGGCGCGCTCCGCCGACGATAGTGCGCCCGACCGGAACGTTGCAGTACCCATCCGAGGCTGATCGGCACGATGCGGGAATCGTCCGCAATCCTCCCGCCGAGCCGAGCCCGGGCGACGCCTCGGCAGCCGAACCTCGTTTGATCACGCCCGCGGCCGGCAGGTCCTCGACCGCGTCGCCGCCTCACATCCCGAGGTGGCCGAGGTCCGCGTCGACGAAGCCGGCGGCAACGCCGTGATCGACCTCGGCACCCGACCGGGCATCGACGCCGTCGGCTCGTCAGCCGCCTTGCATCCGCACGATCTGCAGCGCGATCGTCAGGTTCAGCCGCAGATGCGGATCCTGGGTGAACGGCCCCAACAGCCGCTCCAGCTTGGTGATCCGATACCGCAACGTGTTGTAGTGCACGTAGAGCCGGCGTGCGGTCTCGGCGACATTGAGGTTCGTGTCCAGCAATGCCTGCAAGGTGTTCCGCAGGTCCGCCGCCTCCGGGTCGCGCGGGTGGGCCAACGAGCGCAACGCCTCGCGCGCGAAGAGGTCCAGCTCGCCCGGATCCGGAATCAGACTCAGCAGCCGAAAGACGCCCAGTTGATCGAAGTCCGCCACCGCGCCCGGCCCGTGGATGCGCCGGCCCGCGGCCACCGAGCGTCGGGCCTGTTCGTACGCGGCCGGCAACGCGGCCAGGGATTGCGCCGGTCGGCTGATGCCGGTGGTGAACGAGCGGATCACGGTGCCGCAGTCCGCGTGCGCCACCGCCGCGAGTTCGGCGACCAGCCGCGTGGACTGCCCGTCGTCCGGCGCGCCGAGCAGGACGACCACCTCGCGCGGATACGCCGCGACGGCCGCCTCCGGCGCCCGCGCGGCGATCACGGTGGACCAGGCCAGGGCCAGTGCCTCCTGCCCGGCCCGGATGGCCCGCGCGTCGCCGCTCGCCGCGGGCGGGTCGGCCTCGGCGACCACGACCAACAGCGGGCCGCTCGGCAGCGCGGCCCATCCGGTGAGGTCGGTGCCGCGACCGGTGAGCAGGTCGCGCATCAGATCGCTGCGGTATTTGGCGTCCGATGCGGCCCGGGCGAGCCGGCCCGCGAGCCCGACCGCGGTTTCCACGATCGGCCGCCCGGCCGGGGGCGGGATCTTCGTCGGGGCGGCAGGAACCGAGGCGGCGGGAACCGGGGCGCCGGCCGCACTTGCGGCCGAACCGGACGCCGGGCGCGGGTCCTCGGCCGCGTCCCACGCCGTCGAGGCCCCCGCCACCCGGGCTCGCGGCACCGACATCGGTTCGGGGGCGCTCGCCCCGCCGCCCACCGCCTTGCGCCGCCGTGGCGGCAGCCTGCGCAGGGCGGCTCCGGCCACCACCGCACGCGCGGTCCCGCTCCAGCCGCCACTCTTGTCACCGGGACGAAGCGGTGGTTCGCCCCCGGTTGCCGTTCCGCCCGCGTCCCCGAGGTTGCCCATCCACCGACCGTAGCGTCACGAACACGCGCACGTCAGCATCGCGGAGAGCGTGCGGGCAGTGCACACCCGGAGTGCGCGGGGCGCACGATCCCCGATTCGGCGCCCGGCCCGGGGCGATCGTGGTCCGTGCGGAGATCTCCCGATGTGACGTACTTGGCCGTTGTATCCGGATCGCCATGACTTGCGGTGCAGCGGCAGTGCCGAATCGCTCCCGGCCCCGCGTCGAAACGAGGCCTCCGGTCGTTCCCCCGCGACCGAGGGCTTCCTCGTACCGCGCCGGTCCGATCGGCGCCCACCCCTTGGCATTTCGGGCGCCGGCACACCACCGCCCGCCTCCGTGGGAGGCACCTCACCACCCCAAATGCCGTTCGCCCCTCGGATTGCCGGGCCCCGCTCGGTACGATGCGCGGGGACGAACGCGTGGCGATGCGGACACCATCCGTGACCGCCTCGCGCGAGCCGGCGTGACGGGCAGCGGAACGGGAGAGGCTCTAAGGGGCGTCGCCGATCGGGCGGAATGGACGCACCGGGATTCATCGGCAGCGGGCCGACATCCTCTCGAAGTCCCCTCGGGGACACGGGCACGCGGAGAGGACCGGCCGGGGGAAGGGGGGTCCACCGTGGGACAGACCGAACGTGGCGCACGCACCGGAAGTCCGGCCGAACTGGCCTGGTTGCGCGGCATGGACGCCTACGTCGCCGGCGAATACGGCCAAGCGGAGGTGCAGTTCCGGGCTGCGGTCGAGGCCGACCCGGGCATGGCCGACGCGTGGCTGGGGTTGCATGCGCTCAAGGTGGAGGTGGCCACCGCCGTGGTGGCCATGCACACCCATCGAGAACGCTTCGGCGAGCAACGCGCGAAATACGGCCGGCCGCTCAACTCCTGGTACTGGCTGGGCTGGTGGGTGCAACTGGTCCTGGAGACCCCGCGCGACCTGGCCCTCGCCCACGCGTCGCACTGGTTGGACGGGCGCCACTTGCCCGAGTTGGACGCGGCGCTGGCCCTGTGCCCGCCCGCCGAACAGGACGCGGCCACCCGCTTCCTCCTCGCCTGCCGGGCCTATCTGGGCAAGGACTGGCAGCAACTGCTGCGGCACACCGCGGGTTTGGACGACGACGCGCTGCTCGGCGTGGAGGCGGGCCTGTTCGCCGGCATGGCCCGAGTCCGCCTGGGTCTGTACGCCAAGGCCGAACAGGTGCTCGCCACCGCCCTGGTACGGTGCCGCTCGGAGCATCCGCAGCGCAAGGAACTGCGCTACTGGCTCGCCCGCGCGTACGAGGAGACCGGTCGCACCCCGGCCGCGCTGCCCTTGTATCGGGCCGTGCACCAGGCGGACCCCTCGTTCATGGACACCGCCGCGCGACTGTCCTCGCTGGCGGCCGGCGAACCGCTGGACGAGTACGGCGGGATGACCGCGCGCCTGGCCGGTCCCGTGGTCGGCCGGGGCCCGCTTCCGGACGTGTTGCCGCCGATACCCGCGACCGCTCCCCCACCCGCCGGTCCGCCGCCGGCCGCCGAGATCGAGCGCGAGCCGGACCCGGCCCCCGACGGCGAGGACCTCGACCCGCAGCCCGACGCGGACGCGCGGGCGGCCGGCCGGTCCGCGCCCATGCGCCCGTCCGCGGCTCCCGAGGAACTCGCGCTGGCGCTGGCCGAATTGGAGTCGATGGTCGGCCTGGAGCCGGTCAAGCGACAGGTGCGCGCGTTGTCCGCGCAGATGCGGATGGCTCGGCTGCGCGAGGTTCGGGGTTTGCCCGCGCAGGCACCCAAGCGGCACTTCGTCTTCTCCGGCCCCTCCGGCACCGGCAAGACCACCGTGGCCCGACTGCTCGGCCGGGTCTTCGCCGCGCTTGGCCTGCTGGAGAGCGACCGCCTGGTCGAGGCGCAACGCTCCGACCTGGTCGGCGAGTATCTGGGTCAGACCGCGGTCAAGACCAGCGAGTTGATCGACTCGGCGCTGGGCGGCGTGCTGTTCGTGGACGAGGCGTACGGCCTGACCAACGTGGGCTACTCCAAGGGCGACGCGTACGGCGACGAGGCGCTCCAGGTGCTGCTCAAGCGGGCCGAGGACGACCGCGACCGACTGGTGATCATCCTGGCCGGCTACCCGGAGGGCATGGACCGGCTGCTCACCTCGAATCCCGGCCTGATGTCGCGGTTCACCACCCGGGTCGAGTTCCCCTCGTACGGCGCCGAGGACCTGGCCCGGATCGCCGAGGTGATGGCGGCCGACGGCGGCGACACGTGGGACGAGGACGCGGCGGCCGAGTTGCGCAGCATCACCGGCCACGTGCGCGAGCAGGGCTGGATCGACGAGTTGGGCAACGCCCGCTTCGTCCGAACCCTGTACGAGAAGTGCTGTATGTACCGAGATGTGCGCCTGGTCGAGTTGCCGGACGGCCCGGACCTGGCCGAATTGACCACGCTGCGCCTGTCCGACCTGTTCCAGGCATACGGGGATCTCGCCGACGGCCGGGGATAGCCCGGCGGCGCACGGGTAGGGCTATCCGATCATCGCTTCTTGCCGGCGGCCGGGGCGCGGCACACGCCCGGCCGCCGGTCGAGCAGGACGAAAGGGTCTCCCGTGGCCAAGCAGAGCGTCGCCGAGCAGTTCGTGGACATCCTCGCCCAGGCGGGGGTGCGCCGGTTGTACGGCGTGGTGGGCGACAGCCTCAACCCGATCGTGGACGCCGTACGGCGCAACGCCGCGATCGATTGGGTGCATGTGCGGCACGAGGAGGTGGCCGCGTTCGCCGCGGGTGCGGAGGCGCAGTTGACCGGTCGGCTGGCCGCGTGTGCGGGCAGTTGCGGCCCGGGCAACCTGCACCTGATCAACGGCCTGTTCGACGCGCACCGCTCGCACGCGCCGGTGCTGGCGCTCGCGTCGCACATCCCCAGCGGCGAGATCGGCACCGCGTTCTTCCAGGAGACGCATCCCGAACGACTGTTCGTCGAGTGCAGCCACTACAGCGAGATGATCGGCACGCCCGAGCAGATGCCCCGGGTGCTGCAATCGGCCATCCGGCACGCGGTGGGCCTGGGCGGGGTCTCGGTGGTCACCCTCCCGGGCGATGTCGCGGACCGTCCCGCGCCGGAAGAGGCCCACCAAGTCGCGCTGCCCACATCGCTGCCGGCGGTGCGCCCCGGTGACACGGACCTGGCCACGTTGACCCGGATGATCGACGAGGCCGAGCGGATCACCCTGTTCTGCGGCGCGGGCACGGCGGGCGCGCACGAGGAGGTGATGACGTTCGCCGACCGGATCAACGCGCCGGTGGGACACGCGCTGCGCGGCAAGGAGCACATCCAGTACGAAAACCCGTTCGACGTGGGCATGTCCGGTCTGTTGGGCTACGGCGCCGCGTACGAGGCGATGCACGAGGCGGACCTGCTGATCCTGCTGGGCACCGACTTCCCGTACAACGCCTTCCTGCCGCGGAACGTGGCCACCGTGCAGGTGGACGTGCGACCGGCGCACCTGGGCAGGCGGACCGAACTCGACTTGGCGGTGTGGGGCGACGTGCGCGAGACGCTGCGTGCGCTGACCCCGATGGTGCGGGCCAAGACCGACCGCCGGTTCCTGGACCGCATGCTCGGCAAGCACGCGGACGCTCTCGAAGGGGTGGTGAAGGCGTACACCCGCAAGGTGGAGAAGCACATGCCCATCCACCCGGAGTACGTCGCCTCGATCCTGGACGAGGAGGCCGACGACGACGCGATCTTCACCGTCGACACCGGCATGTGCAACGTGTGGGCGGCGCGCTATCTGACGCCGAACGGGCGGCGCCGGGTGATCGGTTCGTTCTCGCACGGCTCGATGGCCAACGCGCTGCCACAGGCGATCGGCGCACAGTTCCTGGACCTGGACCGGCAGGTCGTGTCGATGTCCGGCGACGGCGGCTTCTCGATGCTGATGGGTGATCTGCTGACCCTGGTGCAGTCCGAATTGCCGGTGAAGATCGTGCTGTTCAACAACTCGTCGCTGGGCATGGTCGAGTTGGAGATGATGGTCGCGGGGCTGAAGCCGTTCGGGACGACGAACAAGAACCCGGACTTCGCCGCGATCGCGCGGGCGGCGGGTGCGTTCGGGGTGCGGGTGGAGAAGCCGAAGCACGTCCGCGACGCGCTGCGGGACGCGTTCGCGCACAAGGGCCCGGCGCTGGTCGACATCGTCACCGACCCCAACGCGCTGTCCATCCCGCCGAAGATCACCGCCGAGCAGATCCAGGGCTTCGCCCTGAGCGCGGGCCGCACGGTCCTCAGCGGCGGCGTGGGCCGGATGGTCCAGATGGCCCGATCGAACCTGCGCAACGTACCGAGGCCGTGAGTCGGCTCCGATCAGGGCGACCGGGCGGCCGAACGGGCTGTCGTGAAGGCACTTGCGCCCGGTCGGCGTCTGGGACCGAGCGGGCCGGAGGCCGAGGGCCGCAGGTCGGCCGGGACCCGGTCGGCTAGCGCACGTCGGGGGCGGCGCCGTACTTCTCCGCCAAGGAGCGAAGCTCACGTGCGGCCGTGATCGCCTCGGCCTTGCCGTTGGAGGTCTGGATGCCCATCACCGGCAGGGTGTCCCCATTGGACATGTCGATGTAGACCCACGGGTCGCCCTGGCGCAGGTAGACCCGGACGACCTGGGCCCACTCCAGATGGGTGGTGCGCAGCAGGTTGACCACGGTCACCCCGCCCGCCGCCGCGACCACCTTCGGCCGGCCGAGCATGATCATCGCGGCCAGACCGAGCACCCCGGTACCCGCGACGCCGAGCCGCGAGCCGAACCCCCAGCCGCCCTTCTCCGGAAGCATCACCGCCAGCACGCAGAGCCCGACCAGGATGACCGCGCCGAGCACGGCGGTGATGAGCCGACTGCGCTTCGCGTACCAGGTGCGCGGGAGGTCGGCGGCGGAAGTGGGGGCGCTCATGGCGGAACGGTTCTCCGAGGGAAGAGGGTGATCGGCCCGCCGACACACGCGGCGCCGGCGAACCGACCGGGGGTCAGAGGCGGCAGGCGTGGATGCCGGTGACCAGGATCGCGCGGGCGCCGATCTCCCACAGGTCGTCCATGATCTGCTGGGCGTTCTTGCGCGGGACCATCGCGCGCACCGCGACCCAGCCCTCGTTGTGCAGCGGGCTGACCGTGGGCGACTCCAGGCCCGGGGTCAGCGTGACCGCCGCCTCCACCCGCTCGACCCGGATGTCGTAGTCCATCATCACGTAGCTGCGCGCGACCAGGACGCCCTGGAGCCGGCGGACCAGTTGCTCCAGCGCGGGCGAGATCTCCGCGCCGGCGCGCCGGATCAACACCGCCTCCGAGCGCAGGATCGGCTCGCCGAACACCTCCAGGCCCGCCTGCGCGAGCGTGGTGCCGGTCTCCACGACGTCGGCGATCACGTCCGCGACACCCAGCTGGATCGCGGTCTCCACCGCGCCGTCCAGTTTGACCAGCGCGGCGGCCTCGATGCCGTTGTCGGCGAAGTCGCGCTCGACGATGCCGATGTAGGAGGACGCCACCCGCAGCCCGGCCAGGCCCTTCTTGCCCTGCCCGGCCAGCTCGCGCGCCAGCGTGGCGGGCGCGGCGTAGCGGAAGGTGGCCGGGGCCAGCCCCAGTTGCAGGATCTCCTCGGCCTCGGCGCCGGAGTCCATCAGCAGGTCGCGCCCGGTGATGCCGGCGTCGAGCCGGCCGGAGCCGACGTAGATGGCGATGTCGCGCGGACGCAGGAAGAAGAACTCGACGTTGTTGTCGGGGTCGGTGAGGACCAGTTCCTTGGAGTGCTTGCGCTGGCGGTAGCCGGCCTCATGGAGCATCGCCGACGCAGGCTCGGAGAGGGAACCCTTGTTGGGGACGGCGATGCGGAGCATGAAATGACCCTTCGGGAAGTGCCGAACGAGGTTGCGGGTACGGGCGGCGTCCCCGGCCCGGCCGGCGGGCCGGGGACGACGGACGTCACAGGTGAGCGTATACGTCCTCGAGCGAGATGCCGCGAGCGACCATCATCACCTGAAGGTGGTAGAGGAGCTGGGAGATCTCCTCGGCGGTGCGGTCGGCGCCCTCGTGCTCGGCGGCCATCCACACTTCGGCGGCCTCCTCGACGACCTTCTTGCCGATCGTGTGCACGCCGGCGGTGACGAGCTCGACCGTGCGCGAGCCTTCCTGGCCCGAGGCCGCCTTGGCCTGTAGCTCGTCGAAAAGCTGTTCAAACGTCTTCATGGTGCCCATCGCGTGGTTGTGGGTGGCGTGGCGCGTACGGCCTGTCGGTGCGTCGATCAGGCCGAACGCCACGGTTCGGAGAGCGTACGCAACGCCATCGCGGTCGCGACGGCCGCCTCCACCGCTTCGCGGCCCTTGTCCTCGCGCGAGCCGGACAGGCCGGCCCGGTCCAGGGCCTGCTCCTCGGTGTCGCAGGTGAGCACGCCGAAGCCGACGGGCACGCCGGTGTCCAGCGCGACCCTGGTCAGGCCGTCGGTGGCGGCCGAGCACACGTACTCGAAGTGCGGGGTGCCGCCGCGGATCACCACGCCGAGCGCGATCACCGCGTCGTAGCCGCGCCCGGCCAGCGCCTTGGCCAGCACCGGCAGTTCGAACGCGCCGGGGGCGCGGATCAGCGTGGGTTCGGTGATGCCCAGCTCGCTCAGGGCCTTGAGGGCCCCGTCCACGAGTCCGTCCATCACGGTGGTGTGCCACTGCGCGGCGACCACGCCCACGCGCAGGTCACGGCAGCCCTCGACGGTCAGTTTCGGGGCTCCTGCGCCACTCATGTCTGTCGGTGTCCTTCGGCTGGAACGGCTGGAAGCCTGGATGCGGTGATGGGGTACGGCGAATCGAGCTCTGGTGCGGTGGAGCGGGTTCGAGCGGGTCGAACCTATCGGCGCGGCGGGGACGGTGCCGCGCGCGTGTCACCGGTACGGGTGAGGCCGCCCTGGGTGTACCGGGTGGATCCGGGTCAGGCGGTGCTGACCGCGTGGCCCTTCGCGTCGACGACCTCGGCGACCTCGCCGACCGAGGGCGCGGTCACGGCCGCGTCGTCGGGGTCCAGCCAGGGCAGGTCGTGTCCCATCCGGTCGCGCTTGGTCAGCAGGTAGCGCAGGTTGTCCGCGGTCGCGTGCACCGGCAGGGCGACCCGGCCGCTGATCTCCAGGCCGTAGCCCTCCAGGCCGGCGCGCTTGGCCGGGTTGTTGGTGAGCAGCCGCATCGAGCGCACACCCAGGTCGACCAGGATCTGGGCGCCGGTGCCGTAGTCGCGGGCGTCGGCGGGCAGGCCCAGTTCCAGGTTGGCGTCCACGGTGTCGTGGCCGGCGTCCTGGAGTTGGTAGGCCTGGAGCTTGTGGATCAACCCGATGCCCCGACCCTCGTGGCCGCGCATGTACAGCACCACGCCGCGGCCCTCGGTGGTGACCCGGTCCAGCGCGGCTTCCAGCTGCGGGCCGCAGTCGCAGCGCAGCGAGCCGAACACGTCGCCGGTCAGGCACTCGGAGTGCACCCGCACCAGCACGTCCTCGCCGTCGCCGATGTCGCCGGCCACCAGGGCGATGTGCTCGACGCCGTCGGCGGTGCTGCGGTAGCCGATCGCCCGGAAGGTGCCGTGCTCGGTGGGCAGCCGGGTCTCGGCGGCCCGCTCGATGGTGCGCTCGGTGCGCCGGCGGTAGGCGATCAGGTCGGCGATGGTGACGATCTTGAGGCCGTGCTCGCGGGCGAAGGGGACCAGCTGCGGCAGTCGGGCCATCGTGCCGTCGTCGTTGACCACCTCGCAGATCACCCCGACCGGCGCGAGTCCGGCGAGTTCGGCCAGGTCCACGGCCGCCTCGGTGTGCCCGGGTCGGACCAGCACGCCGCCCTCGACCGCGCGCAGCGGGAAGATGTGGCCGGGTCGGGTCAGCTCGGTGGGCACCGTGTTCGGGTCCGCCAACAGGCGCACGGTGTGGGTGCGGTCGGCCGCCGAGATGCCGGTGTCCACGCCGTCCTTGGCGTCCACCGAGACCGAGTAGGCGGTGCCCTTGCGGTCCTCGTTGACGGCGGTCATCGGCGGCAGCTTGAGCCGGTCCAGGTCGGCGCCGCGCATCGGCACGCAGACCACGCCCGAGGAGTAGCGGATCATGAACGCCATCAGCGCCTGCGTGGCCATCTCGCCGGCGAAGATCAGGTCGCCCTCGTTCTCGCGGTCCTCGTCGTCGACGACCACGATCGCCTCGCCGGCGGCCATCGCCTTGATCGCGTCCTCGATCGTGTCGAGCACCAGTTCGTCCGGTGCCGCCTTTTGTGCCGGCACCTCGATGTCCGTGGTTTCGCTGCTGGTCTTCACGCCGTTGCCCCTTCCAGGTGCCGATCTGCCCCACGGGCAGCCCCCTTGTCCCGGTACCGCCGGGAGCGGTTCCACCAGTCGACGAGTCCGGCGACGCACATCACGAAGAAGACGCCGTAGACCAGTCCGCTGAACACCAGGCCGTGCTGCACCGCGAGCGGCACGCCCACCATGTCCACGGCGATCCACACGAGCCAGAACTCGAACAGGCCGCGGGCCTGGGCGAGCATCGCCACGACCGAGCCGACGAAGATGTACGCGTCCGGCCACGGCGCCCACGAAATGCCGGTGTGTTCGAGCAGCAGCGCGAAGCCGACTGTGCCGGCCGCCATCAGCGCGACCAGCACGATCCGCTCGGGGGCGGTCCCGAAGCGGATCTGCACCTCGCCGGCGTCGCGCCGACCTCGGGCCCAGCGCCACCAGCCGTAGCCGGCCGCGATGATGATGACGACGTTGCGCATCGCGCTGCCGCCCAGGTGCACCGAGGTGTTGGCGGCGATCAGCAACGCCGCGCCGAGGATCTGCACGGGCCAGGCCCACAGGTTGCGGCGCAGCGCGAGCCACACGGTGGCCAGCGACGCGATCTGGCCGAGCAGGTCGGACCACGGCACCGGCTTGTCGGCGACGGTGAACGCGGCGTCGTTGAGCCAGCCGATCACGATGCCCTCACCTGTGTACCGAGCCCGTGTGTGCCCAGTCGTTCGACGTATTTGGCGATGATGTCGACTTCGAGGTTGACCGGGTCGCCGACCGTCTTGACGCCCAACGTGGTCAGCGCGAGCGTGGTCGGGATCAGGCTGACGGTGAAACTCGCGTCGTGTGCCCGCACGACGGTGAGGCTGATGCCGTCCACGGTGATCGAGCCCTTGTCCACCACGTAGCGGGCCAGGTGCGCGGGCAGCGCGATCTCCACGACTTCCCACTCCTCGCCGGGCGTGCGGGCGAGGATTTCACCGGTGCCGTCGACATGACCCTGGACGAGGTGGCCGCCCAGTCGCCCGCCGAGCACCATCGGGCGCTCCAGGTTGACCCGTGCGCCCGTGGTGAGCGCGCCCAGGCTCGACTTGTCCAGGGTCTCCTGCATCACGTCCGCGGTGAAGCTCGCCTCGACCGGGTCGACCTTGTCGTCCACGACGGTCAGACACACCCCGTTGACGGCGATCGAGTCGCCGTGCCGGGCACCGGTGGTGACGACCGGGCCGCGGATGGTGATCCGCGCCGAGTCGGTCAGCCGCTCGATGGCCACGATTTCGCCGAGCTCCTCAACGATTCCGGTGAACATGCGTCAGGACTCCTTCGTTCGGCCGGCGGGTTCCGGCCGGGGGCGGGCGGTGATGCGAATGTCGGTGCCGAGGCGGGCGACGTCGTCGATGTGCAGTCGCAACATCTCGGAGATGGTGCCGATTCCGGCCGGGCCCAGGGCGGTGGGTCCGGCGCCGAGCAGGGCCGGGGCGAGATAGCCCACGACGGTGTCGATCAGGCCGGCCGCGGCGAACGCGCCGGCCAGCGTGGGGCCGCCTTCGAGCAGTACGGCGCGCACGTCGCGCGCGTACAACTCCTTCAGCAGCGCGGGCAGGTCCAGGCCGGCGTCGGCGCGGGGTACGCGCAGCACGGCGGCCTCGGGAAGGTGTGCGGCGTCCGCGTCGGGGCCGACCGCGATCAGGGTGGGCGCCGCGTCGTCCAGGACCCGGGCGTGCGCCGGAGTGCGGGCGTGCGTGTCCACGATCACCCGCAGCGGCTGCCGAGCGCCGGGCACGTCGCGCACGGCCAGGTGCGGGTCGTCGGCGAGCAGCGTGCCGGAGCCGGCCAGCACCGCGTCCACGCTCGCCCGCAGGGTGTGTACGTCGGCGCGGGAGGCGGCGGAAGTGATCCAGCGGCTGCTGCCGTCGGCGGCGGCGCTGCGGCCGTCCAGGGTGGCCGCGTACTTCCAGGTCACGTGCGGGCGGCCCAGCCGGGTCGCGATCAGCCAGGCCCGGTTGCCCGCCTCGGCCTCGGCCGCGAGCAGGCCGCCCTCGGCGTCGATGCCCGCCGCGCGCAGGACCGTTCCGCCGCCGGCCGCGGCCGGGTTCGGGTCGGCGACCGCGTAGCGCACCCGGCGGATGCCGGCGTCGATCAGGGCCTGGGTGCACGGGCCGGTGCGGCCGGTGTGCGAGCAGGGTTCGAGGGTGACGAAGGCGGTGCCGCCGCGGGCCGCGGACCCCGCCGCGCGCAGTGCCTCGACCTCGGCGTGCGGGGCGCCGGCGCGGGTGTGGAAGCCCTCGCCGACCACGGTGTCGTCCGGGCCGAGCACGACGCAGCCGACCACGGGATTGGGGCTGGTGTGGCCGAGGGCGCGGCTCGCCAGCGAGATGGCACGGCGCATCGCGGTGGTCTCGTCGACCGGCGGGACGGTGTTGCCCTGCACCTCGTGCCTCCTCGCGTTGCGACGCGGGGCACCGGGGTGCTTTCGGGCAGGACGGCACGACGAATCGACGGGCGGGGATGCCGGCGCACCGTGGGTACGCGGACATACCGCAGTCGCTCGCCGCGCGCTACCTCCCATCCGGACTTTGACCGTCGGTACCGGAATTCCACCGGTTCAGCCGGCCGTCGCTCCACGTGTGTGGGGCATCGACCGGGTCGCGGACTGTAACCGCCGGTTCGGATTTTCACCGACCCCGGAGCGCGCGTACGTGACTTTCGTACACCTCGAAGTGTGCCACGACGGCCGACAACGTTGACCTTGGCCAACCTGTGCCGTCCGTCACGGTGCGTTCGTATACCCGAACGCGACTGCGGCGTGGATGATCTGACGTATCGTCAGCTCGATGGTCGAGGCGGTGCCGAGGGACTGCCCCGGCGATGAGATTCTGTGCGCATGACCGTGCAGATCAATCCGAGCATCCTGTCCGCCGACTTCGCCCGCCTCGCCGACGAGGTCGCGCAGGTGCGCAACGCCGACTGGCTCCACGTGGATGTCATGGACAACCACTTCGTCCCGAACCTGACCATCGGCCTGCCCGTGGTCGAGAGCCTGATCAAGGCCACCGAAACACCCATCGACATGCACCTGATGATCGAGGACCCGGACCGCTGGGCGCCCGCCTACGCCGAGGCCGGCGCGGGCAGCGTGACCTTCCACGTCGAGGCCGCGACCGCCCCGATCAAGCTCGCCCGGGACCTGCGGGCCAAGGGCGCGCGGGCGTCGATGGCGCTGCGGCCGGCCACTCCGATCGAGCCGTACGAGGATCTGCTGCCGGAGCTGGACATGCTTTTGGTGATGACCGTCGAGCCGGGCTTCGGCGGCCAGAGCTTCCTGGACATCATGCTGCCGAAGATCCGCCGGACCCGGCAGTTGATCGCCAAGCACGGCCTGCAGATGTGGCTCCAGGTGGACGGCGGGGTGTCCGCGAAGACCATCGAGATGTGCGCGGAGGCCGGCGCGGACGTGTTCGTGGCCGGGTCGGCGGTCTTCGACGGCCGCGATCCCGGCGCGGCGGTGGACAGGTTGCGCGCGTTGGCGACCGGGGCCGCGGGGCGCTGCGCTCACTAGGTCGGTTCGGTTCGCCCGATCGCCCACCCGTTGCGCTGGGTGAGCAGGCTGCGGTCTCACGGGCTCGGGGTGAGCCCGATGGGCCCGTCGGGCTTCGTCACAACGAGTGAACGCCGTGGGCCTCTCGTCGTCCTCGCCGGGGCGGGAGGCCCTCAGTTCGTGGCGGACCGGATCGTCCAGTGGTCGGTTTCGTGGATCGGGCCCTCGGCCGGGAGCCTGGCCCGGATGTAGGCGGCCAACTCGGCGAGTTCGTCGTCGGTGAGCTCGAGCGGTTCCCCGCCCTGCTCGACATCGAAGCGGCCCGACGTCCCACCACCGAGGCTGTGACGGCGGCCCTGCGCGAGCGCGCACCGGCCGGGCGGACCAGGTCGCGGACCGCGCGCGCCCAGTCCTCGCCGGCGGTGCGCCGGGTGTAGGTGAGCCGGTTGGCGTCGCTGTGGAAGTCGATCGGCATGGCCGTCCTCCAGGGTCGAGGCCGAGTTCGCTTGACTCACTATCTTGATGTAAAGATACTTGATATCGAGAGGGCCTTCAAGGATCCGCGGCGGTTCACGGCTGGTTGTGGGTCCTCTCGCGGGGCTGCCCTTGACGGCAGGTGGGCGCGGATGCCCGCGATCGATCGCGGGTGGGCGCAGGCCGGCGGAGCCGCGTGCGCCGGCGCTGCCGGGCCAGGTACACGCCGACGCACAGCGTGACGCCGGCCATCGCCGCGATGTGCTCGCGGCCGGCCAGGTTCGGCTTGACCGTCACCTCGGCGACCATCAGGATCCACACGCCGGCGAACAGCATCGGCGCCCGGCGCATCATCGCGATGCACACCACCAGGCCGACCACCGCGGCCGACGGGCCGGTGTCCGGAATGTCGCCGTGCCGGGCGTCCATGCCCAACAGGTGATCCGGACCGAGGCCGATCATCACCCGCGCGGCCAGCGTGCCGCACAGCGTGGCCACGTACGCGATCGCCAGCGTGCGGCGTGCACCCACATCGAGTTCGGCCAGCCCGAACAGGATCAGCACCTGGATCAGCGCACCCCACACCGGCAGGTCCGGCGCGGGCACGAACAGCGAGACGGGCGTGCGCAGTAGCGCCAGAGGCAGCGGAATACCCGCGCTCACCCCGCCGAGCACGCGCGCCATGTCGCCGCCCCACGTGGTGCGCCACGCGAGCCAGAAGCCGAAGGTCAGCAGCACCGCGCACACGGTGAGCGGGATCGCCGACAGGCCGTGCGCACGCAGCTCGCGCACTGGGACCACGGTGAGCCTGCTCCACTCGCCGCGCACCGCTCCGCCCGTGCGGACGAGCGGGCCGGGGCGCGCGGAGCTGCGGGTGAGCGTGGACATGAGTACAGCGGCTCCTGCGGTGGTCGGCCGGCGATCGCCCTCGGATTCCTGGGACCCGAGGGGCGACCGGTGCGGCCGAGCCCGAAGTGACGACCACCCTTGCCGTTATGCCCCACTTGGCGAGGATTCAGCCGTAAATCACCCCATTCGCGCGGGTGATCGCGTTGCGCGTGCGGGTGATCAGCCCGTGCGACGAAGCAGCGCGAGGTACATCGCGTCGGTGCCGTGCAGGTGCGGCCACAACTGCACGTCCGGACCGGTGCCCAGGTGCGGCACGCCCGGGAACAGCGGTCGGGCGTCGATCAACTCGACCTCGCCCGCGCGCAGGATGTCGTCCACCACCACACGCGTCTCGGCCGGATGCGGCGAGCAGGTGACGTACGCGATCACTCCGCCGGTCCGAGCAGCGGCCACCGCGCTGCGCAGCAACGCACGTTGCAGCTCGCCCAGTTCCGGGATGTCCTCGGGCTTGCGGCGCCAGCGCGACTCGGGTCGGCGGCGCAGCGCGCCCAGCCCGCTGCAGGGCACGTCGGCGATCACCCGGTCGAAACTGCCGGGCTGCCACGCGGGTCGGGTGCCGTCGGCGGTGATCACCTGATGGTGGGTCAGGTGGCCGATCGCGTTGCGGACCAGGCGGGCACGGTGGTGCCGGCGCTCGACCGCGAGCAGCGACACGTCACGCCCGGTGGCGATCGCGGCGAGCAGGCCGGCCTTGCCGCCGGGGCCCGCGCACAGGTCCAGCCAGCGGCTCTCGGCGCCCTCGACCTCGGCATTGGCCAGCGCGGCGGCAACCAGCTGGCTGCCCTCGTCCTGGACCGCGGCTCGGCCGTCACGGATCGCCTTGATCCCGGCCGGGTCGCCCTCGGGGAGAGTGGCCGCGTACGGCGACCAGCGGCCGGGCGTGGCGCCGGCCTCGTACAGTTCGGCGAGTTCGACCCGACCCGGGCGGGCGACCAGGGAGATCACCGGGGCGATGTTGTCGGCGGCCAGCAGCGCCTCCATCGCGGCGCGGTCGTGCGGGTTGCCGCGCGCGCCCAGGGCGTCCCACAGGGCCTGCACGATCCATCGCGGGTGCGAGTGCAGGACCGCGAGGTGGCCCTCGGGGTCCTCGTCGTAGGGCGGCGCGATCTGCCGCAGCCAGGTGTCCAGGTCCTGCTTGGAGACCCGGCGCAGGATCGCGTTGACGAACTTGGCGCGGCCGTCGCCGAGCACCGCGCGGGCCAGTTCCACGGTGGCCGAGACGGCGGCGTGTACCGGTGTGCGCATGCTCAGCAGCTGGTGCACGCCGAGCGCGAGCACGTCCAGGACCGGCGGGTCGATCTCCTTGATCGGCCGGTCGGTGCAGGCCGCCACGATCCGGTCGTAGGTGCCCTGGCGGCGCAGCGTGCCGTGCACCAGTTCGGTCGCGAACGCGGCGTCGCGCGGGATGATCCGGCGTTCGCGCAGCAGCGCGGGCAGCACCAGGTTGGCGTACGCGTCGCGTTCGCCGACCGCGTGCAGGACGTCGTAGGCGGCCAGGCGCGCGGCGTCGGGACGCGGGCGGCGGTAGGGGCGTGCGGCGGGGGCGTTGGTCACGGTGCTCAGTTCGTGCCGAGGGTTTCACCGGGCTCGGGGTGTGCGCCCCGGGCCCAGTCGGTGGCGGCCATCATGCGTTTGCCCTGGGGTTGGACCTGGGTGAGTTCGATCGCGTGGCTGCCGGTACCCACTCGGACCACCTTTTTCTCCACCGCGATCTCGCCGGCGGCCAGCGCGTTGTCGCCGCCACGCAGCCGGACCGGGGCGAGCTTGAGACGCTCGCCGCGGAAGGTGGTCCACGCGCCGGGGGCGGGCGTACAGCCGCGCACCACCCGGTCCACCCGCAGGGCGGGCGCGGTGAAGTCGACGCGGGCATCCTCGACGGTCAGCTTGGGTGCGAGGGTGATTCCGTGCGGCGGCTGGGGACGGGCCTCCAGGCTGCCGTCGGCGATCCCGTCCATGGTCGCCACCAGCAGGCGCGCGCCGGACCGGGACAACCGCTCCAGCAGGTCGCCGCTGGTGTCGGTGGAGCGGATCTCGTCGGTGACCGTCCCGTAGACCGGACCCGAGTCCAGGCCCTGCTCGATCAGGAAGGTGCACGCGCCGGTGATGTCGTCGCCGGCCAGCACGGCGTGCTGCACGGGCGCCGCGCCGCGCCACGCGGGCAGCAGCGAGAAGTGCAGGTTGACCCAGCCCTGCGCGGGGATCTCCAGCGCGGCCTTGGGCAGCAGCGCGCCGTAGGCGACCACGGGGCAGCAGTCGGGGGCGATCTCGGCGAGCCGGGCCAAGAACTGCGGGTCGCGCGGCTTGGCCGGGCGCAGGATCTCGATTCCGGCCCGGGCGGCGCGTTCGGCCACCGGGCTCGCGACGAGCTTGCGACCGCGTCCGGCGGGCGCGTCCGGCCGGGTGACGACGGCGACCACCTCGTGCCGGGACTCCAGCAGGGCTTCGAGTGCGGGTACGGCGACCTCGGGGGTGCCGGCGAAGACTAGACGCATGAGGGTTTAGAGGGCCTTCCCGAAGGTGCCGTGGGGGGAGAACTTGACCTGCGGTGCGGCCTGGCCGGCCCACTCCGCCTCGCGCAGCGCGCGCAGTGCGGCCTTGCGCTGCTCGCGGTCGAGCCGGTCGATGAACAGGATGCCGTCGAGATGGTCGGTCTCGTGCTGGATGCAGCGCGAGAGCAGTTGGGTGCCCTCGATGGTGACGGGGTCGCCGTGCATGTTGAAGCCCTTGGCGACCACGCCGTACGCGCGCTTGGTGTCGTAGCGCAGGCCCGGCAGCGACAGGCAGCCCTCGGGACCGTCCTGTTCGTCCTCGGACAGGTCCAGGTCCGGATTGATCAGGTGTCCCACCTCGCCGTCCACCTGGTAGGTGAACACCCGCAGAGCAACCCCGATCTGCGGCGCGGCCAGACCGCTGCCGGGCGCGTCGCGCATCGTGTCGGTGAGGTCGGCGACCAGTCGCCGCAACTCCTTGTCGAACACGGTGACCGGGTCGGCCTTGCTCCGCAGGACGGGATCCCCGAACAGGCGGATCGGCTGGACTGGCACGGGTGTGCTCCCCCATCGGTGGTCGGGCGTGGTGCCGAGTGTCGCCGGTGCGCGGCAGCGTACCGGCGCGGTGCTGCTGCGCGGTGGTGCCGGTCGAAACCGGAGAGCGGCAAGTCTACTGAGCGGCCGGGCCTCGATCCCCGCACGCACCGGGGGACGAGGCGAGGCCGGGTGGGGCGGGTCCTGCGCGGGTCCCTCGTGGGTCGCTCGTGGGTCCGGCTCGGGTGGGGCTCGGGTCGCGAGGGATTCGGGTTGCGAGGGGTTCGGGTGGGCTTCGGGGTGGGGCAACCTCGGCGCGCGAGGCGGACACTCTCGGGATGTGACGACGGATCAGGAGCAGGAGGACGGGGATCACGTGTTGTGGTCCCGGGTCCGCACGGGGGATCGCGATGCATTCGCGGTGGTGTTCGACCGGCACGCGGGGGCGGTGTATGGGCATGTGCTGCGACGGATCGGGGACGGCGGCGAGGCCGAGGACCTGACGTCGGCGGTGTTCCTGACCGCGTGGCGGCGCCGCGCGGAGGTGACCTTCGACCGGGACAGCGCGTTGCCGTGGCTGCTGGGTACGGCCAATCGCACGCTCGCGAACCGGCGGCGCGCACTCAAGCGCTATCGGGCGCTGGCCGCGCGCGTACCGCTGCCGCGGGACATCCCCGACCACGCGGACGAGGTGGCCCGGCGGATCGACGAGGAACGCACGGCGGAGGCGTTGCGGCGCTCGGTGGCGCGGCTGCCCCGGCACGAGCGCGACGTCGTGGAGTTGTGCGTCTGGGGCGGTCTGGACCAGCAGGCGGCCGCGACCGCGCTCGGCGTCGCGCTGGGCACGGTCAAGGCGCGGATGCACCGGGCGCGGAAACGATTGGGCGGCCTGTTGGCCGAAGAGGGCGTGCACGCGGGCACGTACCGAGGCATCGAGGAGGCACGATGAGCCCGTACAGCAAGGACCGACTGCCGGGGCACGAACAACGCAGGCGTGAACTGCTCGCGATCCTGGACACCCAGGGGCCGTCCCGGAGCCGGGCCCTGGCACCGGGGATCGCGGCGGGCGCGGTGCTCGCGGTGTGTGCGGCCGGGATCCTGGTCGCGCAGCCGTGGCGCGGCCCGCAGGATCTGGCGCCGGCCGGCCCGGTGGCCGGGCAGGACCCGACACAGGGGGTGCCCAGGGAGGCGGCCAAGCCGGGGGATCCGGTGCCGTGGGACGTGGCGACCCGGACGCTGGCCTCGTGTCTGGAGCGCGGCCGTCGGGCTGCCGTTCCGCCACCGCCACCGACCGGATTCGACACCGGACGGCCGACGATTTCGCCGCCGACAGCGGGTGCGCCCGAGACGAGTGGCCCGCCGAGCGCGGGCCACGGCCTGCCGCCCGGCACTTTGCCGTACAGCGTCGACGTCCGGATGCCCGAGAGCACGCCGGAAGACCCGTCGGGCGGGCACGGCCTGCCGCCGGGATCGACCCCGACTCCCCTGCATTGGCCCACGTTCGGGGTGACCGTCGGCACCGCGGGAGGCGCCGGCGGGTCGATCGAGCCGCCCGTGGCGACTCGGCGACCGTCCGGGACTGCTACCGCGCCCGATGGACGGGTGTGGAAGGTGGGCGAGCCGGACACGGCGTTCAAGCCGTACTTCACCGCGTGGGAGGAGGACGGGAGCGGCGTACTGCGCCCGTTCGTGCTGGGCAAGGCCGGCAAACCGGACCTGGTGGTGTGCCACGGTGAGCTGACCCCGCCGGAACTGCCTGCGCCGACCGCCGCCGGCGGCATCCTCGCGGGGGAGTTCGAGGTGCGCCAGGGCCGGACCTGGACGCCGCCTACGGCCGAACCGCTCCGGATCGGCCTGATGTCCTCCATGACGTGGTGGGGCCGCACGACCGGCGCGGTGGCGCGGGTCGTGGTCGAGTTGCCCGACGGGAGCACGGTCGGGGCGGTGGTACGCAACGGCGTGTGGCTCGCGGGTGTGCCGGGCAACGACGTCGTCCCGGCTCGGATTCGGGCCTATGACGCGGCCGGCACCCTGCTCTACGAACGCGGCGCCGACCACGAATCCCTGCGCTGCGCGAATGCTCCGATGACCAAGGCATGCGGGAGCCGAACCCACTGGGGCTGAGCGCCGGCGGATGAACGGCGATTCCGACGGGGCGCCGGTTCGGTGTCGTGGCACGGCGGCGCGGCGCCAGTTCCGGCGTCGTGGCACGGCGGCGGTGGCCCACCCGTACGCGCGTGGGCTCCCAGCCGCGCGCGTACGGCGCCCGGCTGGGAGCCTCCGCCGCGACCAACCGGATGCGGCCCTCGATCCGCGCGCGTGCGGCGGGCGGATCGCATGGCCAGAGGCAGCCGCCTGCCGTGGGCATGGGCGGTCGCGCGCGTCACGACGGTCGCCCCCTGGGCCTGCGCGTGCGATGGGTCGCACTCCCGCGCCGGGTACCGCTGCGCTCAGCCGATGTCCGGCGGATCGATCCTGATCTGCACCGGATCTCCCGCGGCCCGGGCCAGGCGCAGGGTCTGGGCCGCCTTGAGGGCGTGTGCCAACTCCGCGCCGCGGCCCGGTTCGATGCGCAGCAGGACGCGTTCGTGGCGGGTGGGCGGGGCGGTCTGCCGAGCCGGTTCGCGAGTCGGCGGTGGGGGGTTGCCGAACAGGGCTCGGGTGAGTTCGGCGCGGGAGTCGACCGCCTTGGGGTCGGGTTTGACCGGCACGGGTGGCGGGGTGCGCGGAGCGGTCGGCGCGACCGGGACCGGGCCCAGCACGTCCGCCCCGTCGGGCAGCCGAAGCACCGCCAGGAAGTCGGCGATCCCGGCCGGCGGGCCGGTCACCGACGCCATCCGCGACACCGGTGGCAGGTTCAATTCGGCCCGCTCGACCAATTCGGTCAGCGCGTACCCCTGCGGGTCCCATCGCACCAGCGCCTGCACCGGGCGCAGCGTGGACTCGGCGACCACCACCAACGTGCCGCCCTCCCCCGCGGGCCGGACCAGGCTCGCCGCGTCCAGCCAGCGGCGCAGCGCCTGCTCGCCGGCGCGCAGGTCGGGTCGGGTCAGCAGGGCCCAGCCGTCCAGGAGCAGAGCCGCCGCGTAGCCGCCGGGCGCGACCGGTTCGGCGCCGGGCGTGGCAATGATCAGCGCGGGCAGGTCCGGCACGGTGGTCAGGATCGCGTCCCGCCCGGAGGTGCGCACCGGCATGGTCGGAAACGCCCGGCCGAGTTCCTCGGCGGTCCGGCGCGCACCGATCACACCGGCTCGGATGCGATCTCCGCCGCACACCCGGCAGTGCCAGTTCGGCGCCGGCCGGGTGCACCAGCCGCAGGTCAACACGCCGTTCCCGGAGGGCAGTTCGAGCGGCCCCGAGCAGTGTGCGCAGCGCGCGGGTTCGCGGCAGCGCAGGCACGAGGTGCGGACCAGGTAGCCCCGGCGCGGGACTTGGACCAGCACCGGCCCGGTCTGCAACGCCTTGCGGGCGATGTCCCACGCCAGACTGGGCAGCCGTGCGGCTCGCGCGGCCTCGTCCCGGGCCAGGTCCAGATCGCTGCCGGTGGTGCGCACCAGCGGGGCCGCGGCGCGCACCGCTGCGCGGTCGGCGTCCAGCGGCCGGGCCCACCCGGAGCGGACCAGTTGTGCGGCCTCGACCGTGGTGGCGTGCCCGCCGACGGTGAACGCGGCGTGTTCGCGCGTGGCCCGCATCGCCAGCACCTCGCGCACGTGCGGGTAGGGCGCGTTGGGGTCGGCGTGCGAGTCGTCGCCGTCGTTCCAGAGCAGGGCCAAACCCAGTTCCACCACGGGTGCGAACATCGCCGCACGGGTGCCGACCACCGCGCGCACGCTCCCGCGATTGATCGCCAGCCAGCGCCGGTAGCGCTCCTCCGGGCCCAGGCCCGAGGTCAGCGCGACGTGTCGGCCTCGGCCGAGCAGGGCGGTCAGCGCCGCGTCCACGCGCTCCACCGACTTGGCGTCCGGGACCACCGCGAGTGCGCCGCGGCCGCCCGCCAGGGTCGCGGCCATCGCCCGGGCAATCTCCTCCGGCCAGTGCGGCCCGGGCAGCGCGGTCCACACGGTGCGCGGCGATTCGCCGGCGGCGAGCTCGGCCAGGTGCGCGGCGCCCGCGGGGTAGCGCGTCCACGGCCCGGGGGCCGGCGCCGCGGGCCGGACCAGAGGCTCGCCCGACGGCTCCGCCTCGGCGCGCGCGTGCCGGGCGGGCAGGGCGATCTGGACCACGTCGGCGAGGGTGCCCGCATACCGGTCGGCGACCGCGCGGGCCAATTCGATCATCGGCGGCGCGAGCACGATCTCGGGCGAGGTGACGCTCGCCAGCGGCGCCAGCGGGCCGCCGTACGTACTGCGCTCGACCCGCTCGACGATCACGCCGTCGATCAGCCCACCGCCCTGCCGCCGACCGTCCACGACCTTGGCCCCGAACCGCACCCGCACCCGCACCCCGGGTTGCGCCTGCTCGGCCAGCTTGGCCGGCACCGAATAGTCGAACAGCCGATCCAGGTGCACGAGCCCCTTGTCCACCACGACCCGCGCCACCGGCAGCCGCTCGGCCTGCGCCTTGGGCTTGGGCTTGCGCGCCCGCGCGGCCCGCACCGCCCGCCGCGCGTCCTCGACCCCGAGCGTGAGCTGCCCGTCCTCCTCGTCGCCCACACCCGGATCGTTCATCGCCACAGCAGGCATCCTGACAGACGGGTGCGACGAATCCGCGCAGGTACCGCGGCACCCGGCGGCGCGGATCTTCCAGCATCGTCGGGCGACTCGCGAACCTTTCACATACCAATGGGTATACTTCACAGTATGACTGCAACCACCATAAAGGTTGAGATGAGCGTCCGAGACGATCTCGCTCGAGTAGCAGCGGAAGATCTCGGCGGCGTCACCTTGAACGCCGCGCTCACCCATCTGCTCACCGAGCACCGCAAGGCGGCGGTGCTCGCTGCCTACACGCGGCTGGAGGCCAACGCCTCCGCATGGACGAACTACGAGAGCGAACTCGACGAGTGGGACGGCCTGGCCGGCGACGGTCTGGGCGGTGGGCAGTGAGCCGAAAGTCCGCCCCGTGGGAGGTGTGGATGGCCGACCTGTCCCCCGTCATCGGCTCGGAGCAGTCCGGTCGACGGCCGGTCGTGGTCGTCAACTCGCCGTTCTACGCCTCCTTCCCCATCGCGATGGCGATCGTCGTGCCGTTGACCACCCAGGACCGGGGACTGCCTCATCACGTCTCGGTGTCCTCGGCACAGTCCGGTCTCCGCCGCCAGAGTTGGGCACGCACCGACGGCGTGCGGGCGGTTTCCGAACAGCGACTCACGGGACACCCTTTGGGGAGCGTCAATGACAAGGAAGCCGACGACATCCGTACCTACCTTCGCCTGATGCTGGACATCTGACCAGGCGACGCGGCGTCGGCGGCTTCCGGGGCCTACTCCACCTCGACGCCGTGCGATTCGGCGACGCCGAGGAGGCCGTTGCGGAAGCCGTTGGTGGTGGGCGAGAAGGTCCAGGTGTCGTCGCTGCGCACGAATGCACCGAGGACCATGGCGGTCTCGCCCGGGCGGCGGGTGGGTACGGGGTTGTCGCCGATGCGGCGGCCGTTCGCCTGGTCGAGGCGGGTCAGCCTGGCTCCGCGCAGCGCGGCCAGGTCGCCGCCGGGGGCGCGCTCCTGGTCGACGGCCGCGGCCAGGACCAGCCGGTCGGCCTCACGCGGCAGCATGTCCAGGTCGACCAGGAATGCGACGCCGTCGCCGATCCGGACCGCGCCCTCGGGGCTGGCCGGGTTGTTGAAGAACACGAAGTGCTCGTCGCCGAGCACCCGTCCGCGGCGGCAGACGAAGGCACACGGGTCCAGGGGTGGCGCATTGCCCGGTTCCCAGGCGAGTTGAACCAGAATCCGGCTGCCGGGCGCGGCCGCTGCGGCGCCGCCGGCGCCGGGACCGAGGCGCCCGCGCAGGCCGTGTTGGGCGAGCAGGCCGACCAGTTCGGGACCGGTGACCAGGCCCAGCGGCTTGTTCCGGATGAACTCGTGACTGCCGGGCCCGAAACCGGACGTGGTGACCAGCAAACCCTTGTTCGCGCCGTGGTGTTGCACCGTGCCGGCCAGGTCCCGCACGGCCGTGGGCGGGACCGTGTTGCGGTAGCGCTTGACCTGCACGACGATCTTGCCGCCGCGGATCGGGTCCGGATCCACCGCGACCACGTCCACCCCCTGGTCGCCGCTGCGCGCGGTGGTCTCGACCTGCATGCCCATCCGCTTGAACAGTTCGGCGATCAGGTCCTCGAACTCGATCGGGTCCATCACGAACAGGTCCGGGTCGTCGTCGCCGGGACGCGCGGGCGCCGGGGTGATGGTGGGAGCCGGCGCCGGGGTCGGCGCCGATGCGACGCTGTCCGCAAGCCGGCTCGGCCGCACCGGAGTGGGCCGGTCCGGACGGGTGGACAGGGTCCCGCTCATCGCCTCCAGGCACGCGACCGCGTCCACCCGGTCGAGGCTGATCTGCCGGAACTCCTGCGCCTGCGCGGTCACCGTGAGCAGATACGTGCGCCCGTGTCGGCCGGTCGCCGGGTTGACCGCCTGGACGAAGCCGTTGAGCACCACCGAGTCGAGGATGCCCTCGTGGTCGGCGAAGAAGACTTCGGCCAGTATCCGGATCGCGCTCTGCGCCAATACGTCGCGGTGGATCGTCCGCCGGTCGGTCGCGGTACGCGCGACCTCTTTCTCCTGGTCGTCGGTCTTCACGTAACGCACGCGGGCCACGGCCGGCACCACGTCGGTCGTCGGCAACTCGTGGTCGACCACCAACTGCCGTGCGGCGGCGTCGAAGGCCACCGTGCAATGGTCGGAAAAGCCCTCGGGCCAATCCGGCGATGCCAGCAGGACGCCCTCGAAGTAGTCCTCGATGGCCTCGGGATCGCGCGCCGCGAGCCGCCGCACGAGATCGTCGACCTGCTGGTTGCGCTGCGTGGCCAGGGCCCGCTGACCGTTCGCCCAGTCCTCGAACCGGCGGTGGTAGTCGTTGTATCGCTGCTGCCGCTCGTACTCGGCGGCCTGCGCGGACCGCAGGTCGTGGTCGTAGCGCGCCTGCGCCTGCGCCCGGTCCTGCTCGTAGCGCGACTGTGCGCCGGGCGCGAAACTGCCCAGGCCGGACGGTGCGGCCACCTGATAGCGCGCCGAGTCGGGCATCGGGATCGGTCGGGCGAGTTCACCCGGTTGGAACGGCGGGATCTCCACGGCGGTGCGCAACCGCTCGATCCGGAAACCCGGCGCGCTCAGCCGGGCCCGAAGCACGCCTTGCAGCTCGGCCACGCGGTCCTCGATCTCGGCGGTCCGGCGGGCCACTTCGGCCTCGCGGGACTGCTGATAGGCGCGCTGCGCCTCGCGGTCGGCCCGCGCGGCAGCCTTTTGCGCCTCGCGCCGGTTGCGTTCGTCGGCTCGCAATTGTTGCTGCCGCGCTCGCAACTCGGCCTCGCGTTGCCGTTGTTGTTGCCGCTGCAGCTCGGCCCATGCCCCCAGCACGCCGGTGCTCCGCCGACTCGCCACGCTATCGCCCTTCCGCCCTGCACCCGTCCGCCCCCGCGCTCGAACACATCCTGCCGTGTCGGACCGACCGACGCGAAGGCGGTCGGTGTCCTCGCCTGAACGCGGCTTCGGCCGCCGGGAGCCGTACCCGCCGCTCCCGGCGACGACCGACCCATGTCACTCGCAGCCGACTCCGTCCCCGTCGCGGTCGAGGTGTCGGCCGTAGCCGGGGTCGCCGCGGTGGATCGGCGCGGCACCCGCAGCTCGGACGGCGGCGCAGTTCTTGTAGTAGGCCGGGCCGCTGCCGCCGGTGCTGCTGCCGTCGCTCGTCGTGCCGGCGACGCCGGGGTCACCGCCGGACGTTCCGGTGCCGGACGAACCACCACCGGCCGAGGAACCACCGACCGCAGAGCCGCCGTTGCCTCCGGTTCCGCTCGCGCCGCCGCCCGAGACGGCGCCGCCCGAGCCGCTGCGGGGCGTGGGTGCCGCGCTGCTCGGCTGCGTGGTCTTCGGCGGTGCCGTGGACGGTGCCTGGGTGGTGGGCGGTGCCGAACTCGGCGGCGCCGAGCTGGGTATCGCCGTGCTCGACGGTGCGCTGCCGCTCTGCGACGGCTTGAGCCGGTCGGACTTCCCACCCCCGTCCCCGTCGCAACCGGTCAGGGTCAGCGTCAACGTCAAGGTCGCCGTGACGATCCCGGGGAGCAGGACCGACCGGGTTTTCGGCAAACGGGTAGCCGAGATGCGCATGTGCGAGTTCCCCCCTCGATATGTGCCGCCCGGGACTCTAGCCCTCATCGGGGCCACCGATCCGGGCAACCGCCGATTCGCGCACGGCCTGTGATGTTCCATGGGAGAACCGTGCGCCGGCCGGACGGATGGTTCCCGTGCCGCGAAACGGAGTTCGACTTCACCGTGCTCCGGGCCGCGGTACGGGACCTACCCGGGGCCGGACCCGCCCGGGGCCGGACCGCCGATTCGGCGACGGGCGCGGAGGCAGTCGCATTCCGCCGCGCGATCGAAGCCGGTTGGGAGGATTGGTCCGGGATGCACGCGTCGGGATCGACTCGGCTGCCGCCGACCAGGGACGGCTGGGCAACCCTCGTGATGTGCTGGGCTCTGTGTCGATTGTGTTCGTGAGGTTCACCCGAGACCGCACGACCGAGCCAGGGAGATCCCCATGCGCATGATGTATCCGGCCACCGAGCCCTACGACCGGGGCATGTCGGATGTCGGCGACGGCCAGTCGATCGCCTGGCGACGCTACGGAACCCCGGGCGGCAAACCGGCCGTCTTCCTGCACGGCGGTCCCGGCGGAGGCTGTCTGCCCGACCATGCGCGGACGTTCGACCCGGAGCGGTACGACGTCCTGCTCTTCGACCAGCGCGGCTGCGGGGAGAGCACGCCGCACGTGAGCCGGTTCGAGGTGGACCTGAGCACGAACACCACCTGGCATCTGGTCGCCGACATCGAGAAGTTGCGCGAACTGATGGGTGTGGACCGCTGGTTGGTCTTCGGCGGTTCGTGGGGCAGCACACTCGCACTGGCGTATGCGCAGACCCATCCGCAGCGGGTCACCGAGTTGGTCCTGCGCGGCATCTTCACGCTGCGGCGCCGGGAACTGGCGTGGTTCTACCAGAGCGGTGCGTCGATGTTGTTCCCGGAAGCCTGGCAGGAGTACCTCGCGCCGATCCCGGAGGCCGAACGCGATGACCTGATCGGCGCGTTCGGCCGCCGGCTCAACGACCCTGATCCCAAGGTGCGCGAGGAGGCGGCGATCGCGTGGAGTGCGTGGGAGAGCACGTTGATCGCCCTGCTGCCGAGACCCGATCTGGTGGAGTTGCACCGACAGCCGAAGTTCGCCCTGGCCTTCTCCCGGATCGAGAACCACTACGTGCGCAACGGCGGCTTCCTGGAGGAGGGCCAACTGATCCGCGACGCGGACCGACTGCGCCACATCCCCGGCGTGATCGTGCAGGGTCGCTACGACATGTGCACTCCCCCGGCGACCGCCTACGACCTGCACCGGGCCTGGCCGGAGGCCGAATTCGTGATCGTGCCGGATGCGGGCCACGCCTTCTCCGAACCGGGCATCACCCACCACCTGATCGAGGCCACGGACCGCTTCGCGCGGTGAGGGGCACGGGCCGATTCGAGGTCGGCCGCGAGGTCCCGGGAGAATGCTCGAATGAGTGCTTCTCGTGACATCCTCACGCGCCCGGCCGCCGGACCCGAACGCACGTTGCGGTACGGACCCGAGGCGGATCAGATCATCGACCTCTGGCAGCCCGCGGCCGAGCCGCGCGCGCTCGTGGTGGTCATGCACGGGGGGTATTGGCGGGCCGAGTACGACCGCATGTACACGTATTCGATGTGCGTCGCGCTGGCGGCCGAGGGCTATGCGGTCGCGAGTATCGAGTACCGCCGTGCCGGGCGGCCGGGCGGCGGCCGGCCCGGCACGTTCGAGGACGTCGCCGCCGCGCTCGATCTGTTGTGCGCGGAGGCCGATCGGCCGGTGGTCCTGCTGGGGCACTCGGCGGGCGGGCATCTGGCGGTCTGGGCGGCGCTGCGCGATCGGCTGCCGGTGGGCGGCGCGGGTCGATTGCCGGCCGCGCCGCCGGTTGCGGGGGTGGTGTCGTTGGCGGGCGTACTCGACCTGGACGCGGCCCTCGCCCTCGACCTGGACGACGGTGCGGCGGCGGAGTTCCTGGGCGAGGACCGCTCCGAGGCGGTGCTCGCGCAGACGGACCCGACGCGGTTGGCGGCGGGTGGCGTGAGCGGCCGGCCGCTGATCCTGCTGCACGGCGATGCCGACGAGCAGGTACCGCTCGCCCTGAGCCGGACCTTCGCGGCCGCGTCGGGCGCGAAGTTGCGGGAGTTGGCCGGCGTCGGCCACTTCGAGCTCGTCGACCCGCTCTCGGCGGTCTGGCCGGAGGTCGTCCGGGCGGTCGCGGAACTGGCGGGCTGACGCAGTGCGATCGGGGCGGTGCTGGTCGGTCGGAGAGCAGTGGGCCGCCCGGGCCCGCGCTACCACCGATCGAGCTGCGCGAAGCGCTGTACCGGCTCGCGTCCGCTCGGGACACGCCGGAGGGGTACGGCGCACGGGACCGCGCGACGCTGAACGGCTTCGCGGCCGGCTCGCCGGTCACGGTCGCGCTGGCCGCGGCCGGTCGGATACGGCGTAGCGGCGACATCGCCGCCGTCCTGGCCACGATCGCGCGCTCGGCGGTGACCCTGTTCGGCGGCTCGGACGCGGCCCGCGTCCGAGAATGCGAGGCGCCGACGTGCACCCGCCTCTACGTCGACTCGTCCCGCCACGGCAGCCGGCGCTGGTGCGACATGCGCGGCTGCGGAAACCGGGCCAAGGCGGCAAGCTTCCGCGCCCGCCACCGGGAGGGCCAAGCCGCCGACGCCTGACGGGGCTCGATACCCGGGCGCCACGGCCGGCCCACTGGGCGCACCCGGTGCACTCGGCGTACTCGATGCACTCGACGCACCCGGCGTACAGGGGTGGTTCGGGCGGTCGGCTACCCGGGCGTGCCCAGTGTCGAGGCAAGGATGCGCAGCGCCCGGTCGACCACGTCCCGGTCCGCTGCCTCGATCGGCCTCAGTAGGCCGTCGAGCGCGGCGATCCGCGCGCGCATCGCCGCTCGGGCACCCTCGCGACCCGCCTCGGTGAGGCAGACCAGGACCGAGCGGCCGTCCTCGGGGTTGGGCCGCCGCTCGATCAGATCCTTGCGGGCGAGCCGGTCCACGCAGTGCGTCATCCCGCCCGACGAGTACATCACCAGCGGCTGCAACTCCCGCAGCGTCAGCCCCGGCCGATCCGGTCGGGTCGCGAGCACGGCCAGCACCATGTACTCCGGCGCGGTCAGCCCCAGCGCCCCGATGCTGCGCCGGTCGAAGTCCTCCATCGCGATCATCGCCTGATGCAGCCGCACCACGAACCCGACCGAGGCCGCCTCCACGTCCGGCAGTACCGCCGACCATGCCGCCACCACGGAATCGGCGTAGTCGGCCTGTGCTTCGCTCACGTCGTACTCCCTGGCAGCCCGCGCCCGCTTGGTCTCGGCCGCCACCGTAGTATCGACGACCCGCCGCCGGCTCACAGCGTCCGGAAGTCCTCGAACGAGAATGCGGGCGAGACCACGCACGACACCAGCACTTCGCGCCCGGCGGCCGGCCGAGCCGCCTGCCACACCCCCGGCGGGACCAACACCTGCGGCTGCTCGCCCGCCTCCACGTCCGGGCCGAGCAGGATCCGGTGCGGCTCGGCCGCAGGAGTCGTACCGTCTCCGCCCAGGCGCAGTTCGAGCGGTCCGCCCCGATGCCAGAGCCACAACTCGGCCGATTCGACCACGTGCCACACGGACTCCTCGCCCGGACCGAGCAGGAAGTAGATGCCACTCGCGGTCTCGCGCGGACCCGGATATCCCGGCGGGGTCACCCTCACCCCGGTGCGCCAGGTCTCCCGATACCAACCGCCTTCGGAATGCGGCGTGAGTCCCATGATCCGGGCCAGGTCCGGCGGATCGAGCCGCCGCGGGGCGACGGGATCGCGATGGGGCGCGGGCACGGGAAGCCCGGAGGGCTCGGAGCGAGGGGCGGGTGCGGGGTCGGAGTTGGGGTCGGCGTCGGGATGGGTGCCGGGATCGGCGTCGGACGCGAGTACGGGGTCGGATGCGGATGCGGCGTCTGCGTCGGATGTGGAGGACATGCGTTGTTCCCTCGACTGGTGTGGGTTCCGGCGCCGGACGCGGCCGGAACCCACACCCTCACATGAGCAGGCGCTATCCCGCGGGTGCCGTGCACGGCGCGCCGCCGCACACGTCGACGACCCGACCGGTGGCCAGGAACTCCGCCTTCTGCCGTCGGGCAACCGGCGAGTTGCGCGGGTCCGAGTGCGGGTCCCGCCCGTACTCGGGTCCGATCGGTGGCGTATTGGTCACCGGTGGCGCGGGCGACCCGCTGTCCCAGACCACCAACGCGGACCCCCGGTACGGCTCGCGCGGCAACGGCCGAATCCCCCAATAGGGATCCCGGTCGGGGTTGCGCCCGGGCGCGATCGCCGGCTCGTGGACTCGTGCGCCGATCGTGCGCGCCTCGGTCTCGGCGGTCACCGTGGAGACCTGGTGGTCGCCGAAGGCGATCTGCATGAGCACCTGGTGGCGCGGGGTACGCGGCAACGGGCTGTGGTCCAGGCCGCTCGCGTAGCCGTTCGTCTCGCCGCGGTCCCACAACATCTGAAACAGCGACAGCACCACCTGCTGATCGAGCTTGTCCGGGAAGCCGGCGTCCAGGATCTGCCCGTACGGCCCGAAGTCGGAGCTGCGGTTGAGCAGGACGCTGTAGTTCATCCCGGTCACCCCCAGGACGCCGCGCTTGGCGTCCTGGGACACCGCGACCAGCGACCCGCCGAGAATGCCGCCCTGGCTGTTGCCGTCGTAGACCAGGCCCTTGGAAACGTCGATCAACGGCCGCCCACTGTCGGTACGAAACGCCGGGTCGGCCGCGAAACCCTGTTCGTGGATCATGTCCCGGCCGAGGAACAACGCGTTCAGGAAGCCCTGTTGGGTGCGATCCGGCACCGCATCGAAGCTGCTCGGATCGGCGAGCGCGCGGGCGACGGTAGGCAGGTCCTCGTCGGCCATGCCGATCCACTTGGTGGCGCAGAACGTGATGTCGTGCTCGGCGGCCATCGCCTTGACGTTTTTGCCGCCCACCTCGTTGTTGCTGCCGAGCAGGCCGTGTCCGTACAGCGACGCCTGCGAAGGCCGGTCGAACGCGGAGCGCGGGATCTCACAACGGAACTGCGCCGGTTGGGTGTTCCCCGGCAACTGTCGCGGCAGCCCGTCCCGGCCGAGGTTGAGCGTGGAACCGGTGGGACCGCCGGGGCGGTTCAGGTAACTGGGTACGGTGACCGTGCCGGTCACCTCGCGCGCGATCCGCGAATCCTGCTCCGGCGTCGGGTTCTTCACTCCGGTCACCACGAACTCCGGTGCCCGGTCGGCGAGTCGGTCGAACGCGTCGTCCCGCATCCGGAGCATGCCGCCGGTGAGGTTGCGCTCGCTCGCGACGGTGAAGTCCCAGGCCAGGTAGAGGCCGCGACGGTCGACGCCGGCGCGGTCGAGTCGATCCAGCACCGGGCGGAGTTGCGCCTGGCGAGCGGCCAACGGGTCGCGGCGCGGCAGGGTTCGGCCCGCGATCCTGGCGAACGTCTGAGGCGCGGCGATCACCCGGTTGTCGGCATCGCGCAGGTTGCGCAGGCCGACGACGTAGCGGTGGCCGGGGACGAAGTTCTTGGCCGGGTGTACCAGGAGCGCCTGGCGGGTCGAGTCCGTGGCGTTGGCGTCGAGTTCGGCCCAGTGAGGCCACCGTTCGCCGGTCTCGGTGTCGACGATGACGATCGGCGCGTTCCGGGCGAGCGACGCACCGACGTCGGTGACCGGCACCGCGCCGCTCCGGCCGAGGTCGATGCCGGGGATCCGGGTGATCAGCGTGGAGCCGGGCGAGAAGCCGTCGTTGCGGTTCCACGCGTCGGGCGTGGCGCCATGCGGCATCATCGCCGCCGTGAACGCGACCCGACGTCCGGTGTCGGTGCGCCGATCGGCCTGCGTGTACCAGTCGTCGGGAAACGGAAGGAGGCACGCGGCCGGGTCGATCGGATCACAACCGGGTTCACCACCGGGGTGGTTCGGGTGCGCTTCGGCAACGGGTGGAACCAGTAACGACATGAGCAGGGCGGCCACGGCGACGACGACCGCGGCCGGCAGCCGACGTCGAGGACGGTGCGCGGTTCGGCTCACTATTCCTCCAACTCCTACGACGAGCGAGGGCTGTGCAGGAATATCCACCGACATCTTGCAGCGCTTGCGTCGCGAGGGGAACGGGCAACGGAGGAGGCGAGTGGGGACCGGGCTCGGGGCTCGGGGGCTCGGGGGCTCGGGCGAGGTTCGGACCGGGCGCGGACGGGTTTCGATGGGGGACGCCCGCGTTCCCCGTCACGAGAGTTCCGTGTCGGGGAACGCGGTGGTGGGGTGGATGTCGGTTCGGGATCGGGCTGCCGGGTTGGGATTAAGCTGCGGGGCAGGTTTCTGGTTCTGGTTCTGGTTCTGGCCGGGTTTTGGCTTCGGTTCGGTTCGGTGCGGTGCTACCGGTCGGTCAGACCTTGGCGAGGTTGCCCGGGTCGACCGATACCTCGACCGTACGAGAGCCGCCGGCCAGGCCGGGCAGCGTGAAGCACACGTCCGCGCGGCCCATCGTGATGCGCACGACCACTCCCGGTGCGCCTGCCGGGACGGTCTGCTTGGTGAAGCCGCCGATCGGCTGCTTCGTCTTGACTCTGTCGCCTACGTTCACATTCATCGTTCCGTTTCTCCCCGTTGCTTGCTTGGCATGGGTTGCCCACGCGCCTCGCGGCTTTCCGGGGTCGCCGAAGTCGCGCGGCGGCGGGATGGCACGGAGTACGACTCGCCTGGGACCGGGCCATCGGCATGCATGCCGGGCGGGGTCGTAGGGGCGGCCGGCACCAGGATATGGCGGACGTACACGCCTTGGCGCCTGTATTTCGGGCCGAGGCACCTCTATTTCATTGCCGAAGTCCTGATTGTCGCCGGGTGTGGCCGGCCGGCGTACGGCGCGTGCCTGGTTGCCGGTTGCCCGACCGATGCGTGATGTCGCGATCAACTCGGCCCGATACCAACCGATTTACCGTCGGCCGCGGTGATCCCGCAGGCGCGCACGAGGCACGCGCGAGGTGCGTGTGCTCACTCGTACGGCGCAACAATCGGCGCGTTCGGACATCCGCCGGCCGACGATTGATCGATGACGTCGTCGCGAATGGAGCCTCCGGATCTCGGGCAGGCGCGGGCATGACCGCCGTACTGATCGCCGCCGGTGCCTTCTTGATGACCCTGCTCGGCGGTTGGGTGGCGCAGCGCATCGGCGACCGCCGACACCTCGTACTCGGTCTCGCCGCCGGGCTGATGCTCGGCGTGGTCGCGTTCGACCTGCTGCCCGAGGCGCTGTCCGCGGCGGGCGATCGGCTGGGCGGCGTGCCGGAGGCGTTGCTGATGTTCGTCCTCGGCTTCCTGGTCCTCCACGTGGTCGAGCGCTCGGTGGCGATCCACCGGGGACACGAGGGCGAGTACGCACCACACGCCCACCACCACGGCCCGACCGTGGGCGCGGACGGGCGGGCCAAGGGCATCGGCCTGACCGCCGCCGCCGCACTGGTGGGGCACAGCGTGATGGACGGCTTCGCGATCGGCGCGGCTTTCCAGGCCGGTACGACGGTGGGCACCACGGTGGCGATCGCGGTCGTGGCGCACGACTTCGCGGACGGCTTCAACACGTACACGGTCACCCGCATGTACGGCAACGACCGCCGCCGCGCCCTGGCCCTGCTGGGCGCGGACGCCCTCGCGCCGGTGACCGGCGCGGCCATCACGCTCGCGTTCACCATCCCGGAACACGCCCTCGGCCTCTACCTGGGCTTCTTCGCCGGCTTCCTCCTCTACCTCGCCACCGCCGACATCCTCCCCGAGGCCCACAGCCCACACCCCTCGGGCTCGACCCTGCTGTGCACGATCGCGGGGGTGGGATTCCTTTGGCTGGTGATCTCGTTGGCGCGGTAGGCGGGCGAAGCGAGGCGCGGGCCGTCGTTCAGCGCAGCATGGGGCCGGTGCGCTCGATCAGGTCCCAGCGGTTGCCGTACAGGTCTCGGAAGACCGCGACGACGCCGTACTTCTCCCGCCGAGGCGGTTCCTCGAAGATCACGCCGGCGGCGAGCATCCGGGCGTGTTCCCGAGCGAAATCGTCGGTGTACAGGAACAGTCCGACCCGCCCACCGGTCTGATCCCCCACCCGGGAGCGCTGCTCGTCGTCCACGGCCCGAGCCAGCAGAACCGCCGCCTCGTTGGGCCCCGTACCGGGCGGCGCGACCACGACCCACCGCTTGCCGTCCGCCATCGGAGTGTCCTCGCGCAGGTCGAACCCGAGGGCGCGGGTGTAGAACGCGATGGCCTCGTCGTAGTCCCGCACCACCACCGCCACCAGCCCGAGCCGGTTCATCGGCCACGCCCGCCGGCCGCGACCGCCGAGCCGGCCGCGAGGGCGAGACACAGCGGCGAGTAGGCCACCCGATCCAACCGGCGAAAGCGCGCGGAGGACGATCCCGGCGACGCGAGATCCGTCCGCCGGGCAAGGCCGAGCACACCACGCAGCCCCAGTACGCCGGCCACCCCGAACGCCCCGACCCGAGCCACCGCGGGCCGACTCCTCGGCCGTCCCGCGACCGACAGCGCCGCCGCACCCAGCGCACCCGCGGCGGCGAAGCACGCCGCCGGCCCGGGCATACGCGGCTGCCCGACCACCGCATCCGACAGCGATTCCCGATCGGGCAACGGCCACGACGACCCCAGCCCCCACGCAACATGCAGCCCGGCGAGCGCGGTCAGACTCCCGACCGATATCCGCACGGCAACGCCCTCGATGCTCATGCGCCCCAAGCTACCTTCACGCACCCACACACCCCGGGCACGGGTCGACGACGAACGGAAACCGGAACGACCCGGCACGGTCACGGTCACGGGCAGCCGGCTGACATGTCCTCCCGAGCGCATCACGCAATCTGCCCGGGCCAGGTCACGCGGCCGGGTCACGCGGCCGGGTTTCGACCGAGCCGGTCACCGGGATCGCACCCGTCGGCTGCCGACCCTCCGCCGCCGATTTCGGTCAACGTGCCCTATTCTTCGGCTACTTGACCCAACCGCACACGCACCGAGCGGGGCCCAGCTCGTCGACCGAGCCCGCCATCGTGCCACCGGGACTCACCGCCGCCACAAGGGCAGCACCACTCGACCCGCCGAAGGACAGCACCATCGGAACACTCCCGCGCCCCCGCAACCGCGCGGCCACCTCCTCGGCGACGGCATCGAGCGCCGCCCGCCCCCGCGTCGCCGGCCCACACCACCGCGGCCCGGAACAGCCCGTCGAGCGCAATGCTCTCGGACGTCGACACCCCACCCGCGCCCATCAGAACCAGGACGACGTCCGTCGTCAACGACCCCCGACAGCCTCGACGCGCTCCTTCGAATTCCGCTGTCGGCGGACCCCCTTGCCTTCCAACAACATCGGCGTAAGTTGAATTACATGATTACAACAAAGCAGGAAGCCGTACGAGGCTGGTTCACCGGGCGCCTCCCCGAGGGACTGTTCACCGCACTCGTCGACGTGACCGTCGACCGCGAGGAAATCACCGTCATCGGCCGCATCCCCGAGCCGGAACTCGCCGACGACGTCTCCGCCGACGAGCGCGACGCGGCCCGCGACGGCCGCATCGCCGAATTCCGCGAACGCACCCGCGAAGACCGCATGGCCGTGGCCCGCGAAGCCGAGCGCCGCTTCGGCCGCAAGGTCTCCTGGGGCGTCGAATGCGGCACCACCCGCGCCCTCTACACCACGGTCTCCGTACCGGTCATGACCCGCCTCCGCCAGCCCGAACGCCAAGTCCTCGACACCCTGGTCGCCGGCGGCGTCGCCCGCAGCCGCAGCGACGCCCTGGCCTGGTGCGTACGCCTCGTGCAACGCAACACCGACACCTGGCTCACCGACCTCCGCGAGTCCCTCGAAACCGTCGAACGCATCCGCACCCAAGGCCCCGACACCACCCCCACCGACTAACCCCCAGCCCCGCCCCGCCGCCGGCCCTCCCCGACAACCCACGGACCCGATCGACCATCGCGGCAGCCCCGCCCCAAGGGCATGACCGCCAAGAAGCCGTGTCGGCCTCGCCAACGACGCATCGTCCACCCCGTAGAGCAGTCGGTCACGTGCGGCGTCGGCTGCTGATGCCGTCCAAGACGGTGGTCAGGTTGTGGTTGAAGGTTTCCTCGGCATTGAGGTGGGCGCCGTCGATGACGAGCCGGGCGACGGTGGGGTACCTGCCGGTTTTCAACATGCGTGTGAGGTAGGGGCCGAGGCGGGCCTGAAAAGCGGCTTCATCGGTGCCGGTGGAACGGGCGGTGCGCCGCTCGGTGACCTCTCTGCGGACCGCTCCGATGATGAAGGCGTTGAGGGCGCCCAAAGCCCGCTGGAGATCGTCGATGCCTCGCACACCGGGGGCCTGGCTCAGCGCCGCCGCGGTCGCTTCGCCCACGGCGAGCGCGTGAGGTCCCAAGTGTGGCCTTCCGCCGAGCAGATCGGAAAACCACTCATGGTCAAGGGCGGCATCGCGGGTCGCGCGGGCGATGGCCAGTACCGTGGCGCGCCACGCGGAGTGCCGGTCCACCTCGGCGATCCGGGCATAGACGACGTCGACCATCAGGTCGAGTAGTTCGGATCTGTTGATCACATAGTCGTAGAGCCGCATTGGACCGACACCGAGTTCTTTGGCGATCTTGCGAACCGACAGGCCGTCGAGGCCGTGCGCGTCGGCAAGTCGGATCGCCGCAGCGGCGATCTTCTCGCGGCTCAACGGCACCGGCGCCGCCCGCGGCTGAGGTTCGGGCCGCTCCCAAATGGGCAGCGATTCGCTACCGTACGATGTATCCATTGATACAGTGTACGGTAGCGGGATGGAAATGCGAATTGCGATCGCCGGTGGCGGCCTTGGCGGCCTGACGCTGGCACGGATCCTGCATCGGCACGGCATCGATGCGGTGGTGTACGAGCGCGAGGCAAGCCGATCCGCGCGGCCGCAGGGCGGCGCGCTCGACCTGCACCCGGAGTCCGGACAACAGGCCCTGGCCGAGGCGGGTCTCGCCGGCCGGTTCCGGTCGAAGGCGCGGCCCGATGGCGAGGAACATCGCATCGTCGACCCGACCGGACGGACCCTGGTACACCACGAGCCGCAACCTGGCTCATTCTCCGGACGTCCCGAGATTGACCGGAGCGAACTGCGTGATCTTCTGCTCGATTCGCTCCCCGGCGACACGGTTGTCTGGGGGCACCAGCTCGTCGCGGCGACCCCGCGACCTGACGGGGGCTGGGAACTGGCGTTCCATGGCCGCCACCGAACCGACTGCGACATCCTCATCGGCGCGGACGGCGCGCGCTCAGCCGTCCGGTCGCTGCTGACCGACGTCCGACTGTCCGATGTGGCCACCTTCGTAGAGCTGAACATCGAGGACGTCGACCGGCGCCATCCCGATCTCGCCGAGCTGGTCGGCCCCGGGAACCTGTGGTGCGTCGGCGTGAACCGGATCCTGGCAGCGCAACGCCTCGGCGACGGCAGCCTGCGTGTCGGGATCTCGCTGCGCGCAGACGATCGCCCCATCGACACATACCGTAGTAAGCGCGCTCTGCTGGACATGTTCGATGGCTGGGACGCACGCCTCACCGCACTCATCGAGGCCGGCGACAGCGCGCCGACGCCGCGCCCGATCGAAACGATGCCCATCGGTACGCGCTGGTCCAGCCGGCCGGGCGTCACCCTCATCGGCGACGCCGCGCACCTCATGCCGCCGGTCGGCGAGGGCGCCAACCAGGCCATGCTCGACGCCGCCGAACTCGCCGGCCGACTCGCCGCCAACCCCGCCGACCCGGACTCGGCGATCCGGACGTACGAGGAGGTGATGTTCGCCAGGATTCACCCGATCGCCGAAATGTCCGCCCGAGTCCAGGCGATGATGCTGTCCCCAACCGCGGCGGAAGACATCATCCGCTTCTTCACGGCCCGGCCCGCCGAACCGGCACCCGCAGACTGAGAACGTCTGTGCAGTCGGTCGAGGCCGAAACGCGCGAACCCTGCCCTCCATGGACACCCGCAACTGTTCGGATCGCCGCCCGGATCGGGCGGCCCCGCTCCCGACGTGCATCCACGGTGCGGGCTCCGCCCCGGCGAAGTCCGCCAGGGTCTCGCCGGGTTCGGGCATCACGGACGTGACGTAGACCAGATGCCGCACCGCACAACGCCCCGCGATCAAGAAGAGCGCTGATCTCAAGAGAGAGCAGTGCTCTTGACTCGGAGCAGTGCACGCAGAATGATGCTCTCAGACGAGAGCGGTGCTCTCGCGGCAACGGGGAGGCTCACGTGATCGTGCTCTACTGGACCGCCATGGTGGCGCTGTTCCTGGCCGAGTTGGCCGCTACCGGAGCTACCGCCTTCTGGGGGTTCACTCTCGATGCCGGCCGGCCGATCCGGATCCTGGTCGGACTGGCCGCGCCCGCAGTCATGATGTTTCTCTGGGGTCGGTTTGCGGCCGCCAACAACGCCGACGCGCTCACGGGCCTCCCGCGGATCCTCTTCGAGGCGGCGTGGTGGGGTGCGGGCATCGCGGCGTTCGTCGCCGCGGGCCTCCTTCCCGGCGCGATCGGCGTCGCCGTCGCCCGCCTCACCGGGCTCGCCGCCCAGCGCAGCAAGGCCCACGCGCAGCGCGGTGCGCGGACCTCCGCCTGAAAATTGGTCGATGACGCCCTCGAAGCCGGACCACCAATGGCTTTCGGTTCGGGTTCGCTCAGCCCCGAGCACCCCTCATGCCCCTCGCGACGAGGCTGCCCCTACCGCGCCAGTCGCAATCGCACCGTTGTCCCCGTCGCCTTCGTGGAGCGGATTTGCACGAGGTCGCAGATCTGGTTGGCCATCCACAGTCCCCGACCGCCGTCCTGGTCGCGGGTGGGGCGGTGTCGGCCGGCGAGCGGGTCGATGATGTGGCCCGCGTCGTGGATCTCGCAGACGAATGATGCGTCCTCGATCCAGACCGCGACCGCGCCGTGGCCGCCGCCGTGCACGAGGCTGTTGCCCGCGATCTCGCTCACGGCCAGGATCGCGTGATTCGTCTGCGCCCGGGGCGCGTCGGTCATGGCGCGGCGGACCAGCGAGCGCACGGCGGCCAGTTCGCCGGAGCGAAATGCCAGGTGGTCTGCGTGTCCGGGCACCGCGGGCAGCGCCGGACCGGTCAGGGTCGCGACGAAGTCCGCTGCGGCGAGGGCTGTCCCGCCGCGCTCGACCGCACCGGTCAGCACACGTGGGTGCGAGTGCCCTACGCCGTCGATCACTTCCGGATCCAGTGCGGATACGTCGTACGGGCACAGGAGTTGCCACGCCACGTCGTCGAACGCGAGGTTGAGCAACGCCTCGTGGTGTCGGCACTCGACGATCTCCTCGGCGCTGCGGCCGGCCCAGATCGGCTCGCCGATGCCGCGGAACACGCGTGCACCGTTGTGCTCCGTCCAGTCCTGCCAGACCGGGATGATCCGGGCCGGGTTGCGGCCCACCCGCTCCATGTCGATCCAGGCCACCCGGTCGGCGTCGGCACCCAGCTCGTCGCGCAGCGCTCCGGCCCGCGGTTCGATCACCGCGACGCCTACCGCCTCGTCGGCGGCCAGACCGGCCCGGACGAAGCCGGCGGTGCGCTCGACGAAATCCTCGATGCCCGCGTAGAGCAAGGCGTCGTGCCGGAACATCGTGGCTGTCGTCATCCGGTCTTCACCTTCTCCAAAACCAGGCCTGGGACCCGGTCCCACTCGGCGAGCCGAACGAGCACGCACAGCTCCTCGGAGGCGCGGTGCAGGACCAGGCGCCTCTCGGGCTGAATCCGTATCGCGGCCTCGACCAACGTACGGACGCCGGCGATGTCGATGAACCGCAGCGACGACACGTCCACGTACAGGTCACCGGTGCCGCCCGCGCTCTGCGCGAACAGGGCCGAGCGCACGTGCACGCAGTTGTCGAGGTCGACTTCGCCGAACAGGCGCACACCCAGTGGCGGCGAGGTCCGCTCCACCCGGAGCACACCGTCCGCATAGTCGACGCCCATGCTCGTCCCTCCCCACCCGCCTGTCGTCCTGAGCAAACTACCCAACACCCACCGTCCGACACCGGTCACCCCAGCCGTCGCCGCAACCACAGCAGTGCCCCCTGCGCCTGCGCCCGCTGGAACTCGCTCATACCACCAGGATTTCGATCACACCCGGCTCCGGGCAAACGCTTATCGGATCACACGCGGCTCGCCGACGGCGCCCTCCGCTACCGCCATCACCAGCTCCCACGAGTTCACGCCCGCCCCTCCCGCAACGGAGCCGCCGGGCACGGGATTCGTACCGGCGGTTCGGCCGTTACCGTTCCGTCCAATTTCGGCCATGTGGTGTCCACCTGACGCACCGTAGACCGCCGCTACCGTGGCCGGCATGATCCGCATCCCTCTTTCGTCCCTCGGAGTCGTCCGGTGATCGGTTGGTTCGAGGCCGTTGTACTCGGCTTGGTCCAGGGGCTCACCGAGTTCCTGCCGATCTCCTCCAGCGCGCACCTGCGCATCGTGTCGGCGTTCGCCGGCTGGGAGGACCCGGGCTCGGCGTTCACCGCCGTGACCCAGATCGGGACGGAGACCGCCGTCCTGATCTACTTCCGCAAGGACATCGGCAACATCGTCACGACCTGGGTGAAGTCGCTGTACACCCCGTCCCTGCGCGGCGAACTCGACGCGCGCATGGGCTGGTACATCATCGTCGGCACCTTGCCGATCGGGGTCTTGGGCCTGGTGTTCCAGGACACCATCGAGACCACGTTCCGCGACCTGCGGCTGATCGGTACGACGCTGATCGTGTTCGGTCTGATCCTGCTGTTCGCGGACCGGATGGCGCTGAACAACCGAGGGATGGACAAGCTCAACGGCAAGGAGTCGTTGATCTACGGCTTCGCCCAGTCGCTCGCGCTGATTCCGGGCGTCTCACGCTCGGGCGGTACGGTCACGGCCGGCCTGCTGATGGGATACCGGCGCGAGGTTGCGGCACGGTACTCGTTCCTGCTGGCCATCCCGGCCGTACTGGCCTCCGGCGGCCTCGAGTTGTTCAAGATCGGCGAGGGTCCGGCACCGGCGTGGGGGCCGACGATCCTGGCCACGGTGGTTGCGTTCGTGGTCGGCTACGCGGCGATCGCGTGGTTCCTGAAGTACATCAGCACGCACAGCTTCACGGTCTTCGTCGCCTACCGCGTGGCCCTGGGCCTGGTCGTCCTGGGCCTGGTGGTCTTCGGCGCGCTGGAGCCGACGGCGGGAGCGGCCGAGTAGGTCCATCCACGTTCGGCGCCGCTCGGCCCGAACCGTACCGACACCTCGACGCCCGCGGCCGCCGCGTACCCACACGGCGGCCCCGGGCGTCGCGCCGTCACCCGGGCTCGACCATTCGGCACTCACGCGGAACGCCCTCGTCCCTCGCTCGGCACTCCTTCGCACTCACGCGTCGCCGAGCATGGCGAAGACGAAGGCCAGTCGGCGGTCGACCCATGGCACCAGGACGCGAACCGGTTGGTTTCGTCCGTCAGTGGTCATCACCAGTTCGCCGGCGGCCTTCCAGGCGAGCACGCGTGGGCGGACCGGGCCGAGCGAACCGTCGTCGCCGGAGAGCAGGGTGTCGAAGGTGAGGCTGAGCGCGGTGTCCGCCGTGTGCGCCGCCAACCTGCGCGGATCGGTCGTGGCGAAGAGGTTGCGGCCGACGATCTCGGGCCGGCCGGGTTGGTCGATCCGCCACGTGTGCTTGACCAGTCGACGGGCGGGCGGGATCCGGCGGATGGTGCCGACGGGTTCGCCGTCGGCGGCGCGGACCCGGTCGTGGCGTACGCCGTCGATCGTCTCGGCGGCGTCCACGGTGCACAGCAGGCTGCCGTCGGGCAGGTACAGCGAGCGGCGGTCGTCGCCGGTGAACGCGCACGGGGTGAAGAAGCCACCCGATCCGCCGCCGCGGAGGATGCGGATCCCGACCCGCGAAGCGGATGCGGACCTCGCGGCGGCTGCGGAAGAGGTGAGCGAGCCGTAGGTGAACGCGGTCACGCTCTGCCAGTCGGTCGGGTCTGCGGCGGGCGTCGACGCGTCCGACTCGGGCGTCGCGGCGCCCGGGGTGTCCGTCGGATCCATGAGGTGGGCGGGATCCACGCAATCAACGGGATCCGCGGGACCTACAGGATCTGCCGTGTGCGCGGTACCCGGTGCGGCCGATGTGTTCGACCCGGGCACACACGTGGCGGGCCTGCTCGAATCGGCCACCTGCTCCGGCTCCGCCGGGATTGACCCCGGTATCGGCTCCATCGGCTCCGGCAGCGGCTCCGGCACCGCCGTCGCAGTCGATTCCGCCTCCGAACGCGCCCTGCGCCTGCCGAACACCATCCGAGCCCCGTCCTCCCCCGTCACGACACGTGGATGGGCGCGGAGGCGGGCGGGTGGAGGTCGTCCGCGCCGACGCGGCCGTCCGCGCGCGATCGCGCCACCCTGCCCGTACGCCTGCGCACCCGGTACGTGTCCGACCATATCGGGAGGGCTCAGTCCTCCTCGAACCCGGCACACACCGCCTTGCGTCCGCTGCTGCGCAGTTCCACCTTGAATCGCTGGGTGAGCGCGGCGACCACGAGCAGGCCGCGGCCGGCCTCGGCGTCCTCCAGTACCTCGACGGGAGACGGCAACGAACACGGCAGGCAGTCGAGCACCTCCACCCACAGAACCCGGCCGTGCAGCGACGCGGAGACCTCGTAGTCGCCGTAGTCCCCGGCGTGTTCGACGGCGTTCGAGGCCAGCTCGGAGGTGACTCGTACCGGGTCGTCGGACTCGAAGCCGACCCGCTCGCAGAAGCGCCGCACGTGTGCGCGGGCGGCGGAGACGGTTTGCGGTTTCGACACGAGCCGTACGGTCGCGCGCGTTTTGGACACGGTGGTGGCCACGTCTCCCCCTCCAGTCGGTCGGGCTGTTGAGAGCACCGTGATCGAATACACCCTGGAAACGGGCCCGAACTGTGATTATCGGTCGCCGAACGTCCGCGATCTGGTAGGAACCGCGGCAAGATCGGTGGACCACTTGGAAGTTACCGAATCCGAGCGCCTTCCGGGCGGATCGCTTGGCAAAGAAAACCGCGAGTCGGACCGGACAACCCGCGCGTATCACGCCAACCAGCCATCCGAGCCCCTCAGTTCACCGAATCCGCAGGTCACAGCCGCCTTACCGACGACACGACGGGAGCGTGCAGTGCCGGGACGGTGGCGAAATCACGGGTCGGGTCGGGCGTGCCGGGCGGGCGTGAACAGGCGCGGGACGGCGCGTGGCCCGCGGGCCGAACGGCGCGCGGGGGGCGTGTTTTCACTGCACGGCGACGCCGGCCTCGGGTCGTCGCAGGCCGCGAGCGAGGGCGGGGTGGGGCGGGGCGGCGCGTCGGCGTCATTGCCGGCGTCGGCATCGGGGTCGGGATCCACCACACCGCACCGCACCGCGCCCACCGCACCCGCCCTCGGTCAGAACCGCACCGAGCGTTCGATCGACTCGATCTCGCCGAACCGTTCGGTGGCGCTGCTCGGCGCCGAGGACAGCATGTAGATCGGTACCGTCCCGGTGTCGATGACCGTGACCCGGAGCCGGAACGGCGCCACGTTCTTGTCCTCGGGGGTGCACTCGATGTCCATCAGCCACGCGTTGCGACCGTCGAGTCGGGCGGCCTCGCTGGAGCGGACCGAGTCCTGGGCCTTGGCCGGGTAGATCAGTTCGAGCTGGGTCCGGCCCACGGTCTCGGCCATCTCCGGCATCGAGCGCGATTTGGACACGTACGCTTTGGTGTCCACCACGCCGACCATGAACGTCCCGAGCGGGTTCTTCGGGTCGGCGGTGGGCTTGGCCGTGGGGTCGGCGGTCTTGGGGTCGACGGTGGAGGCGACGGAGGAGTACAGGCCGATCACGGCGTCCGGCGGCTTGGGATACCAGCCCTGGGGCAGCACGTACGAGATGTGCGCCTTGGGGTCGCGGATCTCGCCGGGCCGGGCCGAGTGCGGGGTCGACGGCGTCGCGGCCGGCGGCTCGGCCTTGGCGTCCTTGTCCTCGGCGGGGCCGCACGCGCCGACGGCTATCAGTGCGGCCACGGTCATCCCGAGCGCCGCGCGCCTCATTCCTCGACCTCCACGTCGCCCGCCTCGACCGCCGCGCGATACGCCGCCTCGACCTCGCTCCGCTCCGCGCCCTCGCGGTCGAGCAGGTGCGCGTACAGCAGGCGCGAGCCGTCGATGCCCGAGTCGAGCGCCCGCCGGATGTGCTCGCGCGCGTCGCCGATCCGGCCCGCGTCGAGTTCGGCGTCGCCGAGGTCGACCAGCGCGTCCTCCTGGCCCGCCGCGACCGCCCGGGTCAACCACGCGATGCCGTCCTCGACCGCGTCGCCGTTGAGCAGCAGCCGGCCTAGGTTGGCCATCGCGAACTCGTCGCCGGCCTCGGCCGCCGGGCGCAGCAGCGCCTCGGCCTCGGCGGCGCGGTCGAAGTCCTGGAGGAAGGCGGCGAAGTCGTTCGGCGCGTCGGGGTCACCGGCTTCGAGCGCGAAGACGTACCAGCGCTCGGCCGCCTCGGGCTCGTCCAACGCGTCGGCCAGCAGGTTGGCGATCGGCAGCGCCCACCGCGTCTCGCCGAGCCGATGCCGCTCGATCAGCAGGTCGACGGCGGCGTCCGGCCGACCGGTGACTTCGAGCAGTTCGCTGAGCGCGTCCACCGCCTCGGCGTCCCCCTCTGCCAACGCCTCGCGCAGGATCGCCTCCGCGGTCTCGTCACCTCCCGCGAACATCAGCTCGCCGGCCCTGCGACGAGCCTCGGGTACGCCGGCGTCGGCGGCGTCGAGGTAGAGCTTGACGGCGGCATCCATGCGCCCCTCGCGCATTGCTTGGTCGGCCTGGGCGAGGTGGTTAGTGCCGGACATGGTCCTGCTTTCGAATCGCGGAGCGTAGACCCACGAGCCTGCCACATCCCACACTGTTCCCTACGCCCGCCACGAGACGCGAGACGCGCACCGGATCGCGGATGCGGCCGCGCCGGTGCCGCCCCGCCCGCCGGGCCGCGCCCTGCTCGGAAGGGATGCGGTGCGATGTCGCCCCACCCGGTGACCCACCGGGTTTCGGTAAAGGCGTCGAGGTTGGCCTCCGGGCCGCCGAAGCGTGCGCGCGTGCTTCGATCTCCTCGGCATGCCGCTCGAACCACAGCCCGGCACGACGAGGCTCCGCAGCTCGCTCGTCCTGTGGACGGAACGTGCGCGTCTCCAGGCGATCGGCCGCGCGGCGGGGCCCAGGGCGTGTCCTTCAAGCGCCCGTGTGGGCGGCGGGGCGCAGCAGGTGTGTTCGAGGCTTTCGAGCTGCCGAATACGTCCGGGTTGTTGCTACGGATTCCCCCGCAGCGGGCGCATTCCTTCCACTGAGCGGAAGGACGTCGGCCCGATGGTCACCATAGGATCACCCGATGAACCAGCCGAACCAACGCCACGTCGAGTTCGCCCGCCTCCACAACTTCCGCGACCTGGGCGGATATCGGACCGCCGACGACCGCACGGTGCGTTGGGGCGTGCTGTATCGCTCCGACTCGCTCGGCAAGCTCGAAGGCACGGACTGGGAGACGTTCCTGGCGCTGGACATCCGTACGGTGATCGACCTGCGCTACCCGCAGGAGATCGCGTACCGGGGTCGCGTACCGATCGACGCGTCGCTCACCTACCACAACCTCAGCATCGAGCACCGGCCGTACAACCAGCCCGCCTTGGCCGAGGACGTGCCGCCCGGCCCGTACCTGGCCGCCCGGTTCGCCGAGGTCGCCGAGGACGGCGTCCGGGAGATCCGCGAGGCGCTGGCCCTGATCGCGGCGGCCGACAACGCGCCGCTGGTCTTCCACTGCGCCTCCGGCAAGGACCGCACCGGCCTGATCGCCGCGTTGGTACTGGCCCTGCTCGGGGTCGGTGACGAGGACATCGTCGCCGACTTCGCGCTGACCGAACTGGCCACGGCCCGGCTGCTCGCGACTGGCGGGCCGAGCACGCCGGCGCGCTGCCCCGCTGGCCGGGCTTCGGACGCGCACCGGCGCAGGTGATGGAGCTGTTCCTGGCGGACCTGGCGACGACATACGGCACACTGCGCACGTACGTCACCGACCACGTCGGCTTCACCGAGGCCGAGATCGAGGCACTCCGCGAGACACTCCTCGAACCCCTGCCTCCCGTAGCCCCCGACACCCCGTAGCCCCGTGGCTCCGTAGCCCCATAACCCCCGCGACCCGTCGACCGAGCGGGTCGAAAATGCCTGCCGGGGCGGCGATCCGATGTGATGAGGTGGCCGAATGAACGTGACCTCCCTGGCCTATCGCACCGACCTGATGCTGCTCACCCTCCAGGGCAGCCATGTCGAGGAGCGCGACGACTACCTGGTCGTCCGGAGCCCGGCCAACCCCACCTTCCACTGGGGCAACTTCCTCCTCCTGGCCGCGCCGCCGGCCCCCTGCACGGCCACCGCCCGGATCGACACCTTCCGCCGCGAATTCCCCGACGCGGCCCACGTCGCCCTCGGTGTCGACGGCACGACCGGCGCGGCCGGTGACCCGACCGACCTGGCCGCCGCCGGCCTGTCCGTCGAGCGCAGCACCGTCCTGACCGCATCGACGCTCCACGCACCCCCGCGGCCCAACACCACCGCGTCCTTCCGCATCGCCGAAACCGACGACGACTGGGCCCAGGCCGTCGCCCTCACCGAAGCCACCAACCCCGGCTACGACCCCGCCGCCTACCGCGAATTCGCCACCCACCGCCTCGCCGGATTCCGCGACCTCCAAGCCCGCGGCCACGGAGCCTGGTTCGGCGCCTTCGAGGACGGCCGACTCCGCGCCGGCCTGGGCCTGTTCACCGACGGCCAGGGCCTGGCCCGCTACCAGACCGTCACCACCCATCCGGCCCACCGCAACCAGGGCCTGGCCTCCACCCTGGTCCGCACCGCAGCCCAACACGCCCAGACCCACTGGTCGACCAAAACCCTGGTAATAGTCGCCGACCCCACCTACCTGGCCATCAACCTTTACCGAGCCCTCGGCTTCACCGACACCGAAACCCAGGTCCAACTCCAAGCCGACCCGGTCTGACCCGAAACCAACCTCGTGGAAACCCGCGCCCACCCGACACGACAATCGGGCAATATCCGTGCGCCCGCTTCGGAAAGACCGCCGGGCGAAGTTGCGCTCGATGTCAACCCCTGAGATATCGCACGCGGCCAACCGAGCCCCGGAGCCGAGATCCACGCACGCGAGGGCGCGCAACCTCGCCACCGTCGTCTCGACTCTCGACCGGGCGCTCGAAGCCCGCCTGCGAGGACCACGGGTCACAACATCGACCAAGGTTCCAAATCTTGTGATCTGAGAGCGTCCTCCTCTCGCCAATGAAGCGCTCTGGCCCGGGTTACATTCCGAAAATAGGCAGGAACGTTCAAAGGATTCTCCGTGTCAACCAGCAGAAGTCTGCAGAGAAACTCGACCATGCCGCACCGATAGACCTCCCAGTGGCCGTCGTCGAACCAGACGGCAATCGGCCATGCATCTGGGATGTCACCTTCAGTGGCCCAGCAGAGCAGATCCCCTCCCGACGTCCCTCCCCAGGCAACAACCGAGACCGAAGAGCTGTATGCGTGCGACTCCGCATCCCTCGTCCACACTCTGCGGGCAGCCTCCGTCGCAGCCTCGACTCCTCCCCAGGGACCCTCGGGAGAGTTGATCTCGTCCGGAATCAAGACCCCAAGCCAATCCTCGATCGTCACACCCCCGTAGACTTCCTGAAAGCGCACAAAATCTTTCGGAAACCTATTCATCAGGTCGTCCTTGACATCTCCCCGTTCGATCCTTTCGCCCGACCCGGGACGAGCAGGCATCAGCCCGAGGAGGAGCTCGAACCAGTCCCGCTCATTCGACATCGAAGACTCTTTCCGTCAAGGGGTGCCTCCAACGGGTACCGGCTTGAGATCGCCATCCAATCTATACCCGAGATTGAACGCCCATTTCCTCTTTCGATCATACATTTCATTGTAAACAATATCGTCGAATTTGAGCCCTGGACTTCCATCTCGATTTACACCTCGGGCAGTCATCTGATACCCGTACGGAACGGTCCTGCCCCCGGCATATTTAGGGGTTACCGTATAGTACACCGCCTGCTTGTCAATCGTTACCGCCTTCCTGGCCAGATCCTCGTAGTAATCCATATTTCGGGCGAGGTTCGGAGAGTTGTCCATGGAGTCCGCATTGGCTTCTCGGCTGCACGTCGACAGATTATCGAGATCCGTACCGGATCCACCCAAACCTTTCCCCAGGAGATGGCAATTGTTAATTGCATCCCACGATTTGCGACCTGTTTTCCATGCTTCCTTTTGGGCCCACTGATACCCTGGAAGCCTGATGTTTTTATCGGTTCCCGTTCCACCCTTTATCGATTCTGACGTCAGGCAGGCAGTAATTCCCACTGCGCGATCCCCGTTGGTTGCATCACGTTTCTCGTAGTGCTTCCATCCTGGGCCGCCACTCAGGCAGGATTCCTCCGTCTCGTCCCGTGCCGTTGTCAGTTGACCATCTTGACTGCCGGGGTCGATCTCAGGATTCGAGGGATTCACATTTATGTCCGCAATCGGATTGAATCCGTCTCCTCCGGTGATTGCAGTCTGGATCGAAGCAAGAACTCGCGTTCCGGCCAGGATGCCCTCGATACCGGCCTGATCGCCGCGTTGGTACTGGCCCTGCTCGGGGTCGGTGACAAGGACATCGTCGCCGACTTCGCGCTGACCGAACTGGCCACGGCCCGGCTGCTCGCCGACTGGCGGGCCGAGCACGCCGGCGCGCTGCCCCGCTGGCCGGGCTTCGGACGCGCACCGGCGCAGGTGATGGAGCTGTTCCTGGCGGACCTGGCGACGACATACGGCACACTGCGCACGTACGTCACCGACCACGTCGGCTTCACCGAGGCCGAGATCGAGGCACTCCGCGAGACACTCCTCGAACCCCTGCCTCCCGTAGCCCCCGACACCCCGTAGCCCCGTGGCTCCGTAGCCCCATAACCCCCGCGACCCGTCGACCGCGCGGGTCGAAAATGCCTGCCGGGGCGGCGATCCGATGTGATGAGGTGGCCGGATGAACGTGACCTCCCTGGCCTATCGCACCGACCTGATGCTGCTCACCCTCCAGGGCAGCCATGTTTCCTCTATCGCGCGACCCAGGTTCAAGCTCTCCGGCTCCCTCGGAGCCTTCGGGTGGAAGGAAATTACATTTCCGCACACCCGACCTGGGCCTCAAGCAGATATCACTGCACGCGGCCCACCAACTCATAGGAAGGTTCCTCCAGGACCGACTCGTGAAAGAAGTGAACATCTCCGTTCAGTGCTCCGTGCAGAAATTCCCCGAAACTCATCTGATAATCGAGCCACGTACCACCCCAGTCGACAAGAACCGACCAGTCACCGATGACCCTATGAGCCCTGGGCCTCAAAAACACCTGATTCCCGAATGGCGTATGTCCGATCGGAAATACCCCTCCTACCGCAGGAAAAATCCTGTACGGCACAAGCGACGGTTCGGTCTCTTCGTACATGAAAGAATTGGTTCTGATCTTCCACCGCAGGCTGAGACTGTCGTCCGCTTCGGGTGCTCGTGGATGAAAAAGCGTCAATGTATCACTGATCACACATGGCCCATACGCGGAGATGAATCTCTTGTAGTCGAGTGGGAGATCGACTGCGAACTCACTTTCGAAGTCCCGCCAGTCGTAATCGACGTCATGATTCAATTGCGGTTCACTAAGGACGCGAGAGAGGTCCACCGGATGTCCTTTGCGTACAGTCGTATCCACCCTGCGGGCTGTTATAAACTGTGCAGTTCAGAGCATACCCGCCGCTACCATGGGCCACCATGCGAATCCGGTCCGGCACCCCGGCATGGCGTGTCGGATCCCCATATATCGGTAGAACTCCAACCGATATCACCTGCCCTCCCGTTGCGGCATTCTGAATATCCCGCTCAAGACCTGACATATCAGGGGAATTAGCCGGATTTTGGTACCCGGCCACAAAATTACGAAGTGTGTAATTTGCACCCCCTGCATTGTCCGCGATGAGGTGAAGAGCCGCCCGGTTCCCTGCCGGCAACGTCGAATAGCCCGCCGGCTTCCACTTCGGATCCCGACGCTCAAGGCCGGTCCGCACGTCATCCCCGTCAATTATGGCTACAGCTCCGGTCGCTCGACAATCCTCATCGTTGGGGCCGAACTTTGTCATGGGCGCGTAAAAGTAACCTGCCTCCTTCGACGGGAAATCACGCTGACATTCGTTTCTGGTTCTCCGTCGATCGATATTTGCGCCGGAATCACCGAACCCCAAGCCGGTATCGATTGTCTCTTCGGGGAAGAAGGCTTTCAGCATCTCCAGGGAGTGCTCGTCCTGCGCCACCTGATCCGGATTGTATACCGGGCCGGGCTGGAGATTAGTGGTGCTCTGAAGCGTATCGAATACCCGGGAGCCGTCCAGGAGACCCTTGATGATGGCGACCAGCGGATCGACGACCGGGGTTGCCGAGGTGGGGGGGCGGTTCTTGGGGGCGGTCGGTCGGTGCGGGGGCTTCGGCTTGGGCTTCATGGGGGGCTTGCCGGAGGGGCCCTTGCCAGGGCCCTTGCCGTTACCGCCTCGGCATCCGACTACACAGCGGCTGCCCGGGCCGGCGCCCGGGCCGCCGGTCCCCGGGCCGGCGCCGGGGCCATTGCCGGGGCCGCCACTTGATCCGCAGGCGCCGTAGGTCCGGCAAGCCCAGGCGTTGAGGTCACCCGCGCGGGTGCCCGCTGCGGCTGAACTGGAGGCAGCGCTGTCGGCCGTCGTGGAGTGAGTGGCCCACCAACCCGCCAGAGTGGCGGTGCCGGTAATGGTTCCGCCGCCACTGGACCACGAGTTCCACTTGTTCTTGATCTTCGACCCGAGGCTTTGAGCGCCGGACCAGGTGTTCGACAGACCGTTGGCCAGCCCTTGCGCCAACGACTGGCACTTCGCCATGCAGGCAGCGCCGACGGCAAAAGCTCCGGCTGCTGCCCAATAGACCGCTGTGCCCTCGGCAACACAGGCGTCCCAGAAGCAGTGCCCGGTCGGGTCGGTGTTGGTCAGCGGATCCCCGCCCCCATACGCGTACCGGTTCGCGTTGCCGGAAGGGCTCGGGGCGAGGGTCCAGGTGTCGCGGGAATCGAAGCCGCCGCTTGCCGGGTCGTACCAGCGGCTGGCCATGTTGACCTGGCCGGTGGTCGGGTCGGTCCAGGCACCCTGGTAGCCGAGGCCCGGTCTGGCGCCGGTTTGGCTGGTGACCTGGCCGAAGGGGTCGTAGGTGGTGGCGGCAGTGCGGTTGAGGGTGGTGGGGTCGAGGGCCGCGGTGACGTCGCCGTGTTCGTCGGTGATGGCGAGGGTGGCGGAGGTGCCGTTGCCGGTGGCGATCAGGTCGCCGGCGGCGCCTCGGGTGAACTTGGTGGTGCCGTCGGCGACGAGGTTGTTCGTGGTGCCGTCGTACGCGAACCCGGACTGGCCGTCGCGGGTGATCATGCGGCCCTGCGCGTCGTAGCCGTAGGAGGCGCTGTCCTGGGCGAGTTGCTCGAAAGCGTCGAACTGCATCGACTTGGTCAGGCCCGGGACGGTGATCGTGGAGCGGGTGCCGCGCGGGGTGTAGGCGTAGGAGGTGTCTCCGGCGGTGAGGAGGCGGTTGCGTTCGTCGTAGGTGGCGGTCTTGGTGCCGGCGCCGGTGCGGTTGCCGGCCGCGTCCCAGGTGTAGGGCGTGACGGTGGTGCCGTCGTTCCACTGGGTGAGGCGGCCCGCCAGGTCGTAGGAGTAGGTGTTGTTGCGGCCCCCGGTCACGGACTCGTCCTTGCCGGTGACGCGACCGTCGTCGTCGTAGGTGTACGCCGTCCGCTGTTGCCGGTCTCCCGCGTCCGTGTACACGCCGTCGACGGCCAGGCGCCCGAACGGGTCGTACTCGTACTGCCGATTCGACGACGGCATCGACATGGCGCTGATGCCGTTGGGAGCCCCGGCGCTCGGGCGTTGGTACGTCTCGTTCGTCGGCCTGCCCGCCGCGTCGTATTCCCTCTCGACGCGCACGCCGGACTGCGGGTCGAGCACGCTGGCGGTCCGACCGGCGCCGTCGTAGCCGAAGACCGTGGTGCCGGCCGCGTCCGTGCGCTGAGCGAGCTGCGACTCCGCGTCCCACGTGTACTGCGAGGAGCCCGACGTGCCTGCCGACGAGAGCAGCAGGCCGCGGTCGTTGTACGTGTACGTGTTCGTGGACTTGGCCGTCACCGCACCGAAGGTTTGTGCCTTGGTCAGGCGACCGGAGCCGTCGTAGGCGAACACGCGCTTGTCGGTGGCGGCTTCGGCGCCGGTGCCGGTCTGCTCGACCAGGCGGCCCAAGTGGTCATAGGTGTTGTTCGAGCGCACGCCGCCCGGCGCCGACTGGATCGTGGCCTGGCCCACGGCGTCGTAGGTGGTCGTCCAGGTCCGGTCGGCGAGGTTCGGGTGCGCGGTCGTGGCGGGCTCGATCACGCTCTCCGGCTGATCCCACGCCGTGTGCGTGTAGATCGTGGAGTTGCCCTTGCCGTCGGTGAAGCGCGTGCGGTTGCCCATCGCGTCGTACCCGAAGGAGGAGACGATCGAGGTGCCGGCGTCGACCTTCTCGGTTTGGCGGGTCAGCCGACCGGCCGCGTCGTAGGCCAGGTCGGTACGGCCGCCGGTGGGTGTCACCGTCGAGACCTGGTTGCCGTCGGCGTCGTAGGTGTACGACGTGGTGACGCTCGTTCGTTCCTTGTAGGAGAAGTTCAGGACGGAGTCGACGCGGCCGAGCGGGCTGTACGACCAACGGGTGGACCGGAGCGTCGGATCCGCGACTCGGACCTTGCGGCCCAGACCGTCGTACTCGGCGGTCATCGTGTTTCCGAGTGGGTCTGTGGACGCGAGCGGCTCGCCTGCCACGTTGTACGAGCTCCCTGCGACCCGCCCGGTCGGCGACTTCGTCGACACCACCCGACCCGCGTCGTCGTAGGTCATCGTGGTCGTGAAGTTGTTCGCCGTCGGGAAGCGTTCGACCCGGGTGCTGGTGAGTTGGCGGCCCAGTTGGTCGTAGGTCGCCTCCGTGCGGGCGCCCTCGGGGTCGACCGCCGAGAGTTGGCGGCCGTTGGCGTCGTACGTGTAGTGCCAGGTGGCGGGCATCGGGGGTGCGTCCGCGAAGGTCTGGTTCATCAACGGACCCTGGTTGGTACCCGGGTTCGCCAACGCGCCCTGCTGGGTGGGCGCTTCGGGGGCCGTCTTCTCGACGACGTTGCCCATTCGGTCGTAGCGCATCTTGCCGGTCCGGCCGAGCGGGTCGGTCGACTCGATGGCGCGGCCGGCCTTGTCGTAGCGGACCTGCGAGGTCGCGGTGATCGGCTGGGTGGCGCCGGCAGGCGTGTACGGCGGCAGCGTGGTCGACGTGGTGCGGCCCGCGCGGTCGGTGACGCTTGTCGTCACCCGGCCGTTGGCGTCCCGGGACACGACCGGCTCGCCGAACGCGTTGTAGCCGACGGTCGTGGTCGGGCGGGTGTTGGTCGGCGCGGCGCCGCCCACCGTCACCTCGACAGTCGGGGACGCGGTGGAGACCTCGCGGCCCAGCACGTCGTACGTCTGGGTGACGGCATGTGCGCTCGGCGTGGCGCCCGCCGCGTTGCCGTTCGGCGAGACCTCCTCCAACACCAGGCCGCGCTGATCGCGCTTCCAGGTGGCGACCAGTACGTCGTCGACGCGCGGCGTGCCCGTCTCGTTGTGGGCGGTCTGGCGCAGGACCCGACCCGCCTTGTCGTACGTGAAGTCGGTGGCTTCCGGTGTGGTGATGCCCGTGCCGGTGCGCAGCGTCCGGCCGACGAAACCGGCCGGGTCGTACACCGTGGAGCTTTCCCGGCTCAGGCCCCCGGGGTCGAGGACCGTCTTGACCGGGCGGCTCTGCGCGTCGTAGGTGAAGTCGGTGATCGTCGTGCCGCCGGTGATGCTCCGCGTCACGTTGCCCGCGCCGTCGTAGCTCAGCCGCTCCAGCACGATGTCGCGGGTCGAGTCGTCGGGTTGGCGCACGCCGCGCGCGACCGTCTCGGCCTTGGTGTCGTCGTCGTAGTAGGTGTACGACGTCGTCGCACCCATCGCGTCGGTGACCGAGGCAAGTCGGCCGGCCGGGTCGTAGGCGCGCGATTCGACGACCAGGTCGCGCGGAGTGCCGGAGGGATCGCCGTCCCAACCGACCAGCACCGTCTCGGCCGGTTGCCCGCCCGGGGTGTAGGAGTAGCGGATCTCGCCGCCGACCGGGTCGGTCCTGGAGATCAGGCGCCCGAACGAGTCGTAGGCGGTGCGTGTCACCCCGCCTTCGGGGTCGGTCGCGCTCTCCGGGCGGCCCTTGGTGTCGTACGTGTAGGTGCTGGTACGGGTGGTGTCGCCGCCGGTGAGGTCGGCGGTCGACTCCTCGACCACTCGGCCGTCGACGTCGTAGACGGTGGTGCCGCGAAGCGTGTGCGTGACGCCGGTGATCTCGTTGCGTACGCCCGGCTCGGTCGCGGTCGTCGGCCGCGACGCGTAGTCGTAGGCCGTGGTCGTGGTCACGCCCGCCGGCACGCTGTCCGAGACCTCGGTGGTGGTGCTCCTGCGGCCGAGGCCGTCGTAGGTTTGACGGGTGATCAGGCCGACCGGATCGGTCGTGGCCGCCAGGTCGCCGTTGGCGTAGTAGGCGAACGTCGTTACACGGTTGCCGGGTTGCGTGGTCGAAGCGAGCAGCCCGGCCGGCACCGTGCCGCCGCCGACCGCGGCCTCGGTCCCGGTGGTGTAGGCCCGTTGCGTGGTCGAACCGTCCGGCCGGGTCTCACCGCTGGGGTGGCCGGTGGTGGTGTACGCGTACGTGGTCCTGTACGTGTTGTCGCCGACATCGGCGGAGCGTGGGTCGCGCACCGCGATCAGTTGGTCGTTGCGCGGGTCGAGCGCATTGTCCTTGTTGAGGTAGAACTCCTGGTACCCCGTCCAGCACTGGGTCGTGCTCCGGCACGTGGTGCGGGATATCTCGTTGCCGCGCGCGTCGTGGCCGCTGATCAACGAATTACCGTTGGCGTCGGTGACGGTGTGTCGGAAGCCGCCGCTGTCGTAGCCGTAGGTCGTGGTCGCGCCCTCGACGTCGGTGACACTGAGCGCCCGGCCGCGGAACGCGTCGTAGGTGCGCCGTTCCTGACGGTTGTTCGGGTCGGTGACCGTGGTCGTGGTGGTCAGCGCGGCTGCTTCGGTGGTGGTGCCGCTCGCGTAGTGGCGGGCGATCGTGTCGGCGGTGAGCGCCTGGTGGTGGATCGCGACTTCGTCGATCGCGCCCTTGAAGTAGCCGCGGACGTCGGTCGGTTTGGCGGGCCAGGCGAGGTTGTTCACCGGGCCGGCGCCGATGGTGATGTAGGGATCCACCACGACGGAGGTCGCGTCCATCGGTGCGCCGACGAGGTTTCCGTCGAGGTAGAGCTTCTGGGTCTTCCCCGGGACGTCCACGCTGAGCGCCGCGTGGTGCCAGCGGCCGTCGAGTACCGACTCCGGTGAGGTGATCGGGGCCGGGGTGCCGTTCCAAATCTCGCCGCGCAATTGGCCGTCGGTTCCGACGTAGAGCATCGGCGTGGCCGGAGTATCGGCTCCCGAATACGGCAGGTCCTGCGTGGAGTAACCCATCAACACGCCGGGACCGTCCGCCTGGAACCACAACTCCGTGGTGAACTGCGAGACGCCGGCCAGTTGGTCCTTGGGCAGTCGGATGTGCGACGAGGTGCCGTCGAAGCCGGTCGCCCGGTCGCCGGTGGCCCCGAACGCACCCACGACACCCTGACGAACGTTCCAGGAGCCGCCCGCGTCGGTGGCCGGTCCCGGTACCAGGTCGATCGGCGCCGTACCGCTGTCGCTTACCGTCAACGGCCAGTATCCCGTCGGGCCGGCCGCGAGAATCCTCCTGCGGTAGTCCGCCGCGAGGTCGTCGGCCGCTGCGGCGTGGGCGGCGATGGTAGACGCGTCCAAGGTCTTGCGGTAGACGGCGACCTCGTCGATCCGCCCCTCGAAGTACCCGGACCCGGCCGGTGCCTTCTCGTACCCCGCGGTGGCACCCGCACCGACGAAGCTGCGCAGGCTCTTCTCGTGGAACACCGCGCCACTGATCGTGCCCGCCACGACGCCGTCGAGGTAGAGCGTGTGTACGACGCCGTCGGTGGTGAGCACGACATGGTGCCATCGGTCGTCGTCGACGGACTTCTCGGTGACGATCTGCGGCAACGCCGTTCCGCTCGTCGTGAAGAACTTGCCGCGCAACTTCCCGTCGGTGTCGACGTACAGCGCAGGCGTGTAGGTCGTCTGCGATTCCCCGATGCCGGCCGACTGGTAGCCGAACAACACACCCGGCTTCGACGTTTCGAAGGACATCTCGATGGTGGCCTGGGACGAGCCGTGGATCATTCCCTGAGGCAACTCGATATAGGAATTGATGCCGTTGAACTCCGCGGAGCCTTCGTCGAAGGTGGCCCCGTAGGTGCTACCACTCGTGGCGAACGCGCGCGCCGCCCCGTTCGTGGCGCGGGCACCCTGCTGCGAGGTGACCTCCGACCCGGACGTCTCGTTCAGCCGGTAGTACGACCACGGCCCCGAGGAGGCCACCGCCGCGCGATAGGCGGGTGCGCTGTTCGGTATCACCGCGCTTCGCGCAGCGAAGTGCTCGGCCACCGCCGTCGCGTCGATCGCCCGGTCGTACACCGCCACTTCGTCCATCGACCCGTCGAAACGGCCGACGGTGCCGGGGGCTTCCGCCCAGCCGGCGACGAATCCGGCGCCCAGGTACACCCGGCTCGAACTCTCGTGGTTGATCGCGCCGTTGATGCTTCCCGCCTTGGCGCCGTCCAGGTAGAGCGACTGCACGCTGCCGTCGGCGGTCAATACCGCGTGGTGCCAGCGGCTGTCGGTGACCGCCTGGGCGGAGGTGACCGGTACCGCCCACGCGGCATCGGCTTGCATGAACTTCCCGCGCAGCTTGCCGTTGGTGTCGATGTAGAGCGCGGGGGTGTACGTGCCGCCCACCCCGGCCGGGTCGTCGATCGCATTGGACTGGTGTCCCAGCAGCACACCCGGCTTGTCGGTCTTGAACCACATCTCGATCGACAGCCGAGGCCGGGTCCGCAGCAGGTTCTGCGGCAACTCGACGTAGGACGTGCTCCCGTCGAACTCGGCCGCCGTGTCGTCGCCGCCCGCGAACGCGCCCGCCCGGCCGGGGATCACATCGTGATAGGTGCCCGCCGCGGCACTGCCGAAGGCGTTGTTCGCGCCGGTCCCACCCTGTTCGCCGAGGCGGTAGTAGGCGACCGGCGCGGACGCGGTGATCGCGCTCGCGTAGCCGGCCGAGGACGCGGTGTAGGTCGGCTGGGCCAACTTCCAGGCGCCGCCGTTGATGTCGGTGACCTGGGTGACCCGGTCGGTACGGGCGTCGTACGCGACCTCCGCGTGCGTGCGCCCGGACGGCAGCGTGACCTTGGTCAGCTGGGTGGCCGCGGCGCGTGCGGCGTAGTGCTCGGCCACGCCCGTGGCGCCCAACGGGCGTTCGTACAGCGCGACATCGTCGATCGTGCCGTTGAAGTAGGCGATGGCGGCGGGTGATTGCGGCACGCCTTGGGCGAAGCCCGCGCCGACGAGGGTGTTGCTGCCGGCCGGGTGGTAGACCTCGCCCGAAAGCGTGCCCGCGGCCTGGCCGTCCAGGTAGAGCGTCTGTGCCGTCCCGGTCGCGGACAGCACCGCGTGGTGCCACTGGTTGTCCGTGACGACACCCGCGGACGTGATCGGGTCCGGGCTGGCACCTCGGGTGAGGAAACGACCGCGCAACCTGCCGTTGGTGTCGATGTAGAGGGCGGGGTTGAACTCCCCGCCCACGCCCGCCGGGTCGTCGAGCGCGCGGGCCTGCTGACTGAACAGCACCCCGGCACCGGTCGTCTTGAACCACATCTCGACGCTGAGGAAGGTCGACTTGCCCACGATGTCGGCCGGCAGTCGCACATACGACGAGGTGCCGTTGAAACCGGCCGCCTGGTCCGGGGATCCGCCGAGCGCACCGGCCTGACCGAGCGTCACGTTGCGGTACTCGGCGCCCTCCCGCGCGGTCGTGGTGGGCACGCTGTCGGCCGCGGTGGTCGTCGGGCCCGCGTCGCCGAACCGCCAGTACGAGCGCGGGCCGGCGTCCATCACCACGGAGCGGTAGTGCGATCCGGTGGTGTAGTCGTAGCGCGTGCACGGCGCGGCCGGTCCGGTACCGCCGGGCACGGGCGGGCATACGCTGGTCAGTCGGTCGCCTTCGTAGCCGTACGTCCACACCGGACCCGGGGTCGTCGCGTCGATCGGGTTCGTGCCGGCCTGGGTGACGTGCGCGCCGGTCCAGGTGAAGCTCAGGTAGCGGCCGGAGGTGACGTCCGTGGCCCTTGCGATCCGACCGTCGGTGCCGTAGGTGATCTGCTGGGTACGCCCCGCGTAGTCGGCGACGGAGATCAGTCGGCCCGCCGCGTCGAAGACCTGCCGGGTGCCGGACTTGTCGGCGAGTTGCCAGCCGCCGCCCGATACCGCGGTGAAGGTGGCGAAGCCGCCCGACGGCGCGGCGTAACTGCCGTCCGCGTTGCGCCCGAAGCGCATCTGGCCGCCGGAGGCGAGCACGATGACGACGTTGCCGGAGCCGTCGTTGTCCGGGATCGCCCGCATGTCCCAGCGCGAGGCCCAGCCCGCGCCGAACGCGGTGTCGGTGCGCGGGTCGAGCGAGTTGTACGTACGCGCCACCGTCAGGTCGGGACCGACCGCGCTCACCGAGGCGTCGGTGGCGGCCGTCGTGTAGTTGCCGACCTGTTCGTTGAATTCCTTGCCCGCCGAGCCGGCCGCGAGGTGGCTGGTGATCGCCGGCTGCGGCACCTGGGTCGAGAACATCGCGGGTCGCGCGAACGTGCCGTCCGCACCGCCGGAATCGCCGACCGTGCCGTACCAGGCGTAGGTCTTGCCCCAGGTCAGGTTCCACTCCTTGGGCACCGTCCACGGCGAACTCGGCTGCCAATCGGAGGTGTGGCAGTCCTTGCGCGTGTTCGCGCCGTCGACCTCGCAGACCTCGAACTTGTAGCGCAGCGGCTGATTCACCGGCCAGGAGTCCCGGTCGTGCCCGGTCACGTGCAGCATCGGGGTCAGCGTCGAGAACGTGTACCCGCTCGGCGGCCAGGCCGCATCCACGGCCGGCGGGCGGTTGGGAATCGTGAACACGGCCGGGTTCGGGCGCAGCGAGGCGTCGGCGCCGTCACCGATGTAGCCGTACCAGGCGTAGGTTCCGCCCTTGGCCAGGTTCCAACTCGTGGGCACCGTAAACGAGGCCGGGGTCTGCCAGGGCGAGGATTGGCAGTTCTTGCGGTAGTCCTGCGCCTCGACCGCGCAGACCTCGAAGCGGTAGTCCAGCGAGGGCCGCGGCCAGTTGTCGGGGTCGTTGCCCGCGACGGTGAACGTCGGAGTCGTGGTGTCGGACTCGTAGCCGTTGCCGGGCGTCATCGACGTGATGACCGGCCACTTGTTGCTGGTGCCCAGGGCCATCGGCAGTGGCGGTACGCCCATTTGGGAGAACTTGGGGATGTTCGTCCCGTCCATGTCCCAGGCGAGCGTGTATGTTCCCGGGGGCAGCTTGGCGATGGTGGCGTTCAGCGTCACCGACTGACCGGGCGCCACGTCGTTGGGCAGCTGCGTCCAGGCAACGGTGCCCAGTTCGGTGCCGCTCGCGTTGAACAGCCGGTAGTGGAGCGAGTGGATCCCCTTGGTCCAACCCACGGCACCGTTGTTGGTGACGGTGACGCTCGCGATGCCGTCCTGAGTGGCCGTCACTTCACGCACGAGGTTGTTGAATTTGTACGCGGCCCGGAAGGGCGTGTAGTCGATGTCGAGCTTGACGCCGCCGTTGGGCGCGGTGTCGAACTTCTTCCAGGTCTTCGGGTCGCCCTGGGCGGTGCGCACGGTCAGGCCGTTGTTCGCGGCGCCGGTGACCCAGCCCTGGATCAGGTCGCGACCGCCGGTGCCGAGGTCGACGACACCCCAGCCGTCGTTGCAGCCGTCCGACTCGTTGCCCAGGGCGAACGACGCCGAACCCAGCGCTGGACCATAGGACGGGCCCGGCCAGCGCACCGAACTCGGATTCCACGAGCCGGTGTTCCCGTGCACCGTCACCGCACGCGGCGCCTGGCAGTCCCAGGAGTGCACGTTCCACAGCGCGAGTCGGGCGCCGGTGATCGTGTTGTTCTGCAACTGGGCGGAGACCGCCGAGGTGTTGAGCAGGATCGCGGCGTTGGCACAGCCGCTGTCGCAGTTGTAGCCCAGGCGATAGACGTCGGTCTGGAAGAAGTTGCGACCCTGGACGATGCTCACCGAGTTCGAGGCGGGCGTCACCGCGACTGTGGGGTCGACCTTCACCGGGTACACCCGTCCCGGTGCGTCCAGCCAGGCGCGGTCGAGCTTGACCCGCAGCACCCGCACGCCGTCGGCCCGCGCGAGGAGTTCGTACGTCACACCGCCCGAGGTGGCGCCTTCGCCCGAGGCCGGATCGACCGCGGAGTCCATCATCCAGCCGTGCGGGATCATCGCCTGGACCGCGCCGGAGGCGTCGGTCAGGGCCACATTGCCGTTCTCGTCCAGGCTCGCGGTGAGCCCGGCCAGATGCAGCGGGAAGTCCCAGGTGTCGGGCGCGGACGGCGAGTTGAGGAGGATCGTCTCCTTGATCTCGCCGTCGCCGGCCTTCAGGTTGACGTCCGCCTGGGGCCGCGCGCCGGTGAAGGTGATGCTGTCCGACGCGGTTCGTCCGACGCTGGGGGTCGCGCCGTCGAGGCCGAAGCCGACACTGGTCCCGTTGCCTGTGTGCAGGGTGGCCAGTCGGGTGGCATCCGCCTTCGTCGCGACGTCGACGGGGTTCGCTGCGGCACGCGTGCGCCACCAGTCCGGGTCGGTCGCGCTGCCGCCCATCGGCGCGAGGGTGTCGTCGATCCTGGCCCATGTCCCGTCCGAAAGGCGGTAGTTGACCGGATCCTCGGAGACTTTGAGGGTGCGGCTGCCGTCGGCGTTCTCGTAGACGCTGGTGTGCGAATCGCGTTCGGCCGGTACCTCGCGGCTGGTGCGCTCGTCGAAGGACGAGCCGCCTGCGGGGTTCGGAGCCTGCGGGGCGGCAACGGCGAGGCTCGTGCCGTCGGCCTGCGGGGCCGACCGGATCTGCTGGGTACCGGCAGCGGCGAGCGGCCGCTCCGGGGTCGATTCGACCGGGGTCGGCGCCAACGGCCCCTGGTCCGGGCCGAGTTCCCCGGGAGCCGTGCCCGCGGATCGTCCGGCGGCATCGGCACCCGCGCGTGTCTGCGCCGTGTCGACCTGGTGCGAGCGGCCGGCGGCCGAACCCCATTCCTGGCTCGGCTTGCCGTATTTCGTCCCGCCTTGGGTGGCGGCGGACACGGCGGTCGCACCGCCGACGGTAAGACCCACGGTCATCGCCATCGCGGCGACGATCGCGGTCGGACGCTGCGCACGCAGCCACAACAGCCCACCGAGCACGGGACTGCTCCCCCAGGAATAGAGATATGACAGGCGCACATCCAAATGGCCGGCGGGGTGGTTGAACAATTTATTTGGTTCTATATCGACAGATGATTCACGTCATAGCGATGCCATACAACTTTTGATCACTGCCAAGCGTCGCGGGCGGTTCGGGACGGCCCGGGCCACCCGACGACTTACGGAGCAACCCGATCGGCGCGCGTGTGCCGTGGGTCGGCATGGGGGTGGCCTGTGAGCATGGCCGGTATGGACAATTGGTTTCCCAGGCATCCCGGGGACGATCCGTTGGAGCGGGCTTCCGTGGTGGGTGAGTTGCCCGAAGTCGAGGGTGCCGCACGCCGGTTGGCGGAGGCGCTGCTCGGGTGGCACAACGCGGCGCCCGGAGCGGCGGAACCGGCGCACGAGGTACGGGTCGTGGTGGCGCCGGCCGCACCGGCGGACCGAGAGCTGTGTTGGCGGATCGAGGTCGCGCCGGATCGAGTGGAGCGGTTGATCGCACTACTGCGACGCGATACCGAGGCGCTGTTCGCGGCGCGCGAGTGAGGCCTTGCGGGGGTCGCTCGATAAGCATTCAGTCCGGCATATTCGCGATAATGTGCCCGGCCGTCCGCACGGTGAACCGCTCGGGGAAGCAGCCGACCGGGCCCGGCATCGCCCTCACCCGCCGCCCGCCGCCCGCCGCCCGCCGCTCCATCGACCGATCCCGTGGCCTACCGACCTGATCCGACCGAGCCGATACCGCCGCGGTGGCCTTGCCGTTCGCCGACCCGGTGGCGGCGACGGGGCGGTTGTAGCCTTCGCGAACGGGGCCGAGCGGATGGGGCACGAGTACTTGGGGGCGGGAATGCAGTGGGACTTCACTCGGACGCGGTTGCGTGAGGGGTACGCGATCGCCGACGTGGACGCGTTCCTGGCCTTGGTGCGCAGCAGCCTGGACGGCAGCGCCGCAGTGCCGCTGACGCCGGCTCAGGTGCGCGAGCAACAGTTCACCACGGTGCGGTTGCGCATGGGCTACGACGAGGACGAGGTCGACGCCGCACTCGACGAGATCGAGGCCAGACTCGCGGCCCACGGCGGGGCGTGGGGCTCGCGTGGGCCACGGGTCGCGGACGCGAGAGGCGACCGGGCTGCGGACGGGCGTTGGGGCGCGGACGCGGGAACGGAGCGGCGCGCGGACGCGGACGAATCCCGCCCGGCGGCCGATCGGTTCGCCGAGGCGCGGGCCGAGGCGGACGTGAAGGCGGTGACCCTGCGGCCGGCCGGGGAGCGCTTCGACCCGGTCCGGCGCGGCTACGACCGGGAGACGGTCGACGCTTTGGTGAACCGGGTCGGCGAGGCACTGCGAAGCCGGGTGCGGTTGTCCCCCGAGGAGGTCCTCGCCGACCGCTTCGACATCGCCCGCCGCGGCTACGACCGCGCCCAGGTGGACGCATGGCGCGGCCGCACCGCCGACCTACTCATCCGTCGCCGCCTGAACGACGCAGCGGGGGGCTGAACGAGGGGGTCGGCGCGCACCGGGCCGGTGCCTGGCGGACATCGCGGCGCCGCGAGTCGGAACGACCGGCCGCCGGACCCGTGCCTGGTACGGCCCGGCCGAGTCGACCCGGGTGCGCCGTCATCCGCTCACTCCACCGCGGTCGCACCCGTTCGGATCACCTGCCTGATCGCCTCCCCGCCCGCCAGGGCCTCCATCGCCTCGTTGAGGTCGGTCAGGGGTACCGTCGCGGTGTGCAGGTGCTCGACCGGCATCAGGCCGGCGCGCCACAGCGCCAGGTAGCGCGGGATGTCCCGGCGCGGCACCGCGTCGCCCATGTACGAGCCGATCAGCGACTTGCCCTCACCCGCGAAGGCCAACGCCGGTACCGCGTCCAGCGTGCGGCCCGGTGCGGGCAGGCCGACGGAGACCACGCGGCCGCCCCGGTCCACCGCGGCCAGGCAGTCCGCGACCACGGCCGCGCTGCCGACCGCCTCGATCGCGACGTCGAGGCCGCCGTCGGTGAGGTCGCGGATCGCGGTGACCGCGTCGGCCGGGTCGAACGCGTGCGACGCGCCCAGGCGCAGGGCCAGTTCGCGCTTGGCCGGCATCGGGTCGACCGCGACGATCGGGTACGCACCCACCGCCCGTGCGCCGAGCACCGCGGAGAGCCCGACCCCGCCGAGGCCGAACACCGCGACCGACTGGCCGGGCCGGACCGCCGCCGTGTTGATCACGGCGCCCGCACCGGTGAGCACCGCGCAGCCGAACATCGAGGCCACCTCAAACGGCACGTCGCGCGGGATCGGCACCACCGATTCCTGGGCCACCACCGCGAATTCGGCGAACGCGGAGACCCCGAGCTGGTGGTGCACCACGTCGCCGGCGGCATCCCGCAGCAGCGCGGGCCCGTGCAGGAGCCCGCCCGAGCCGTTGGCCGTGGCGGCGGCCGAGCACAGTGCCGGCCGGCCCTCGTCGCAGCGCGTGCAGTGGCCGCAGCTGGGCACGAACACGAGCGCGACGTGCTCGCCCGGCGCGACCCGGTCCACGCCTGGCCCGACCGCCTCGACCACGCCGACCGCCTCGTGCCCGAGCGCCATCGGCAGCGGCCGGACCCGGTCGCCGTTGACCACGGACAGGTCGGAGTGGCACAGGCTCGCGGCGGCGATCCGGACCAATACCTCGCCCTCGCGCGGGTCGCCGAGTTCGACCTCCTCGATCGCGACGGGCCGGCTCACCTGATATGGACGCTCCCGCGATATCCCGCGCAGGACGGCCGCCCGCATCCTCACTGGGCGTCCTCGACGGCGGCCTCGATCGCGGTTCGAGGGGTCAGCCGCACGACGTCCCGGCTCTCCAGCAGCGGCACCACTTGTGCGAGCACGATGTCGCGGAAGTGTGCGGAGGCGCAGTGCGCGGTGAAGTCGGCCTCGGCGTCGTACTCCTCGTACAGCACGATCGTGCGCGCGTCCTCGACGCCCTGGTGCACCCGGTAGCCACGGCAACCGGGTTCGGCCAGCGAACGTCGGGTCATCTCGTCGAGCAGCGCGAGGACCTGCTCCTGCGTGTCCGGGTTGGTGCGGTAGCGGGCGACGACAACGTAACTCACGGTGTGTTTCTCCTACTTGCCGATGAAACAGACGAACCAGAGGAGGATGAAGGCGGCTTGAGCGCCGCGAGCCGGTCGCGGCGCAGGTCCCACAGCCGGGGGTCGGACGTGGCCACGGCGACCGCGCCGAGCGCGAGCGCGGCGGCCGCGTCCTCGGCGGTCTCCACGAAGCCGGCCGCGACGAACGGCGACATCGCGCGTTTGGCCTCGGGGGTCATCCGGGCCACGATCGGCGACGGCATGATCTCGACCAGGTCCGGGCCGCCGCGGGCGATGGCGTCGGTGCTGCGGCGCATGTTCGAGCGGTCGGTGACGAACACCTTCTGCATGGTCAGCAGCCCGAGCGGGCGGCCCTTCTCCATCAGCGACAGCCGGGTGCTGACCATGCCGTGCGCGCCCATCGCCTTGAGGAATTCCAGGGCCCCCTTGTCCTGGGCCAGGCCCGGGCAGCTGTCCACGTTGACGAACACCGTCTTGCCCGCCTTGCCGAGCAGCTGCACGATGTTCGGCAGCTGCCCGACCGGGATGGACGCGAGGATGCACACCTGCGCCGGCGCACCGAGGAAGTTCTGTAGGCGCTGGGGTCCGATGATCGAGGCGATCACCGGAACCTCGGCGAAGGCGGACGACAACACCGAGGACATCCGGGGAGCGCTCGCGGGGCGTTGACTGGCGTTCATGACCTACCTGCGCTGGGTCTCGGCCGCCTCACGCATCGAAGCGGTTGGGGAGGCCCAGTTTGCCAGGATTGAGTATTCCGACCGGGTCCAGGGTCTCCTTGACCTTGACGAACGTGTCGAAGCCGGCGCCGAGCGCGGCCGGCAGGTACGGGCCGCGCAGCAGGCCGCAGCCGTGGTGGTGGCTCAGCGCCGCACCCTGGCGGATCAGCACCTCGTTGGCCGCGTCCCACACCGCGCGATACCACTCGCGTCGCATGGGCCGGTCCACGTCGCCGCGCAGCGAGAAGTACACACACGCGCCGTCGGTGTACGCGTGCGACTGGTGCGCGGACGCGGCCAGCGTGCCGGGCACCGACTGGATCGCCGCGACCACCTCGTCGTACACCTCGGCCAGGGCCGTCCACGACCCGGCGATCTCCAGCGTGTCGGCGACGAAGCCGGGGCCGGGGGTGAAGCCGTCGGAGGACTTGCCGACCAGCATCCGGTCCTTGAGCCAGCGCTCGAACACCGCGTCGCTGTCCAGTTCGGGACCGTACGCGAGGCAGACCTCCTCGCCGACCTTCAGCATCGCGTCGACCAGGATCGGGTCGCCCTCGTCCGCGATCAGCAGCAGGTTGGTCTCGGGGTGGTCGAAGTGCACTCCGCTCTCCAGCTTGTCGTACAGGCGCAGCACAGCCGGGGTCGCGCCGCGCTGCATGATCTTGCGGCACGCGTCCAGGCCCTCGGCGAAGGTCTCGAAGCCGAATGCGAGCGCCTTGGCGTAGGTGGGCAGCGGGTGCACCCGGATCCGGGCGGAGGTGATCACGCCGAGCGTGCCCTCCGAGCCGATGAAGATCTGCCGCAGGTCGGGGCCGGTGGCGGCGCGCGGGTAGTCGCCGTAGGTGGCGCGCGTGCCGTCGGCGTGCACGACGTCGATGCCGACGACCATGTCCTCGATCTTGCCGTAGCGCGTGGAGAGTTGGCCGGCGCCGCGGCAGGCGATCCAGCCACCGACCGTGGAGACGGCGAAGGCGGACGGCCAGTGGCCGGTGGTGGCGCCGTAGGTCTCCTGGAGTTCCTTCTCGAACAGGTCGCCGAACATGCCGGCTTCGACGTCGACGACGAGCGATTCGGCGTCGAACGAGAGGATCCGGTTCAGTCCGCACAGGTCGAGCACGACGCCACCGTGTACGGGCAGGGCCGCGCCGGTGACGTTGCTGCGGCCGGCGGAGGCGGTGACCGGGATGCCGGCCGCGTTGCAGATCCGCAGTACGGCGGCGACCTGGTCGGCGTCGATCACCTCGACCACGACCGCCTCGGGGGTGGCCGGGCGGCCGTCGGTCTCGCCGATCATGGTGCCGGCCCACCAGTCGCGGGTGCGGGTGACCACGTCGGCGCGGTCGGTGTACACGGCCTTGGCGACGCCGCGCAGGTCCGCGATCACCGACTCGGGGACCTCGACCACGGTGCCCTGGAGCGATGCGTCACCATCGCCGACGGGGGTGTTGCGGGCCCATTTGGGCGGGGTGGGCGCGCCCACGATGTAGTCGCCTCGGTTGAACGGGTTGGTGATGGTCTGCCTGCTGATCACTGCTGTGCTCCTTCGGGTCCGGCGAGTCGTCGGGTGCTGCGGGTGCCGTGCGTGCCGTGGGTGCCGTGAGTGCCGTGCGTACTGTGCGTGCCGTGGGTCATGCGCGTTTCGCGGGCGCGGCGGTGCCTGCGGATGCCTTGGGCGCCTTGGGTGCCTGGGAGATCGCAGATGCCGGGGATGCTTCGGAGTCGCCGAGCAGGACCGCCTTCTCGTGCCGCACGGCCGCGAGGTAGTCGGCGACCTGTCGCTCGATCTGCGCTGCGGACAGGCCCAGTTCGGCGCCGAGCAGGCGACCCACCTCGGGCGCGGCGGCGGCCGACGCGTCGCGAGCGAACAGGCGCGAGCGGGTGCGTCGGGAGAGCACGTCGTCCACCGAGCGGGCCATCTCCGAGCGGGCCGCGTAGACCACTTCGGCCCGGATGTACGGCATGCCCGCCACCACCGGCTCGGCCAGCGTGGCGTCCTCGGCGAGCAGGTCGGAGACGAATCGGGCCTCGGTGCCGTAGCGCTCGCCCAGGTGCGCGGCCAGTCCGCCGGAGGCGGCGACCGCCTCGGCATCGTAGCCGGCACCGCCGATCAGCGAGAGGTTGGCGGTGCGGCTGCGGCCCTTGCGGCCGAGTACCTCCATCACCTTGTCGATCACCAGTTCGCCCATGTGCCGGCTGGTGGTGAGCTTGCCGCCGGTGACGGTGACCATGCCACCGCGACCGACCGCGATGTGGTGGTCGCGGCTCATGTCGAGGGTGGCGCCCTCCTTCTTGCCCACCAGCGGACGCAGCCCGCCGATGCTGCCGACCACGTCGTCCGGGGTGAGCTTGCCCTCGAACGCGGTGTTGGCGCCATCGAGCAGGAACTCCATCTCCGGGCGCGTGCAGTGCACGTCGTCGACGGAGCCGCGGTAGTCCTCGTCGGTGGTGCCCAAAACGACCGCGTCGCCCCAGCGCGTGCACGTCGCGCGTCGGGCCCGGCCCGGGATGGGCACGGTGACCGTGCAGTCGATCCGGACCTTGCTCCACGGCACCACGATGTGCACGCCCTTGGCGGGCCGTACCTGCGGCTCGTGCCCGGTGTCGGCCATCGCGTCGACCGCGTCGCTCCACACGCCGGTCGCGTTGACCACCGCCGAGGCGCGTACGTCGAACCGCTCGCCGTCCACCTCGACCCGGGCACCCGCCGCGCGACCGCGTTCGTCCAGGACCCGGTCCGCCTTGGCGCCGTTGAGCACGGTGGCACCGAGCGCGGCGGCGGTACGCACGATGGTCAGCACCAGCCGCGCGTCGTCGGCGCGGCCGTCGAAGTACATCAGCCCGCCCTTGAGGTGGTCCGCGCGCAGTGTGGGGGCGTGCGCGAGCACCTCGTCGACGGTCAGCCGCTGGTGCAGCTTGCCGATCCGCCAGCCGCCGACCAGGTCGTAGGTCCACAGCAGACCCTCGAAGCCCTTGGCCAGCCGGGCGTCGAAGATCCCCTCCTTCTCCAGGATCGGGAACAGGAACGGCAGTCGGTGCACCAGATGCGGTGCGTTCTTGCGGAAGCGGTGCCGCTCCAGCAGCGAGTGCCGGACCAGGTTGACGTTGCCCTGCTCGATGTAGCGCAGGCCGCCGTGCACCATCTTGGACGACTTGGAGGAAGTACCCGAGGCGAAGTCGTCCTTCTCCACCAGGGCCACGTCCAGACCGCGCGAGGCCGCGTCGAGAGCGGCGTACGCGCCGGTGACGCCGCCGCCGATCACGAGCACGTCGAACACGTGGTCCGCCAGCCGGCGCTTGGCCCGGCTCCGGTCGAGAAGCAGCGGCTTCCCTCTCGTGGCCGCCGCTGACGCACGCCGAGGCTTGCGGGCGGGCAAGGTGATCACAACATCAACTCCTGGGGTCTGTCCGGCGGTTCGATGACCGAACCGCCGGGTGGTACGTGGTGCGGGTGGCCTCGCGGCCGGCCAAGGGTGGATGTCCTGGGGTCGGGCCGCCCCGGGTCTCGGGTGGCCTCGGGCGGGTGGCCTCGGGCCGACCGCGCTGCGGGTGGTCGCGGCCGGCCGGGTGGCGCGGGCCCGCGCCTCAGTCGAGGTGCGGCGCGAGCACGGTCTGCCACGTGGCCCGCTGTTCCTCGCGTTGTTCGGGGGTGGTGGTCGGCGTGAAGACTCGGCCGCGCGGTTGCGCCTCGACCACCTCTTCGAGCGAGGACCACAAGCCCTCACGGACGCCGGCCAGGTAGGCGGTGCCGCGCAGGCTCGCGGTCGCCGAGTCCGCGGCGCGCTCCAGCGGCAGGCCGACGATGTCCGCCTGGATCTGCATCAGCGTGTCGCTGCCGGCCACGCCGCCGCCCATCCGCAACCGCCCGAACGGCGCGCGCATGGTCTCGGCGACGCCGTCGATCAGATCGCATACGGAGTGCGCGATCCCGTCCAACACGGCGCGGGCCACGTCGGCCCGGGTGGTGGCCAGGGTCAGGCCGCTGAGCGCGGCCTGTGCCTCGGGCCGCCACGCGGGGGTGCGGATGCCGGCCAGCGCGGGCACGAACCACTCGCGCCGACTCGACCCGGCCTGACTCCGGGCCTGCGTGGCGAGTTCGCCGATCTCCGCCGGTGAGGCGAAGAAGCCCAGGTCGTCGCACAACCAGCGCAGTGCCGACCCGGTGGTGGAGCAGTACGCCTCCAGGCTGAAGTGGGTGGTCTCGCCCTGCCGCCAACCGGGCTGCGCCAGCACACCGGTCACGCCCGGGATCGGCAGCGCGGGGGTGTCCCCGGTGGCTGCGTCCACGAACGTGCCGGTGCCGTACACGCACATGCCCTGTCCGGCGGCCAGTCCGCCGAGCGCGATCAGCGCCGCGTGCTGGTCGCCCATGACGGCGGCCAACGGCAGCTCTACGCCCAGGAGTTCGGGATCGATGCGGCCGTAACCGAGGTCGTCGTCGGCGAACAGATCGGGCAACAGGTCAAGCGGGTAACCCAGTTGCCCGATCCACTCGTGATCCCAGGCGTGTTCGCGGAGCAGGTAGGCGCCGACCGAACCGGCGTTGCTCGCCGACACGGCGTGCGCGGCCCCGCCGGTGAACTTCCAGGCCAGCCAGGTGTCCACGGTGCCGAACAACAGCGCCCCGGCCGCGTGGGCCGCGGCCACCTCGGGCTGCTCGGCGATCTGCCGGGCGGCCCACAGGAACGGCGCCCTGCTGCCCACCGGCCGACCGAGCCGGGCGGTGAGCCGCTCGTCCCACTCGGCCTCGTAGGCGAGCAGGTCCCGGGCGTACCGCCGGTCCTGCCACACACAGGCCGGCACCAGCGGCCGGCCGGTGCGCCGATCCCACAACATCGCGGTGGCCCGCTGGGTGGACAGCGCGAGTGCGGCGATCTCGACGTCGTTCGCGCGCGCCCAGGCCAGCGCCTCGCGACAGACGGTCAACGTGGCCGTCCAGATTTCCACCGGGTCCTGTTCGACCGAGTGTTCGTCGGGATGCCGCACCGCAATCTGCCGGTACGCCACGTGGCCCACCGTCCCGGAGTCCAGCACGACTCCGGCCCGGGTCCCCGTGGTGCCCTCGTCCACGGACAGGATGCCGAGGCGCCGTCCGGGAGCGTGCAACGTCTTCGTCATCACAGCCCTTTCGGTCCGAAATATCCGTTTGCGATCTCCGCGTGAGTCTTTCGCGGGAGGTCTCCGTCAGCGGGTGACCAGCGCGGGATTCTCGGGATTCGCCGGATTCGCGGGCGGCTCGGTGAGCATCGGCACGTCCGGGTCCTCGTCGGGCGAGACGGCCCGGGTCGGGTCCCACTTGATCGCGACGCACGTGAGCAGGCCCAGCAGCGGGACGATCGCCAGGACCAGGAACGTCTTGTCCAGGCCGATGCCGTCCTTGATCTGCGGGAACAGGTACAGCCCCGCCACGCTGCCGAAGCTGCCGATCATCCCGGTGACGCCGGTGCCCAGGGTGCGCACCTCACTGCGGTAGGACAGCGCGGCGATCGACTTGCCGTTCGCGCCCGGGCCGGCCGAGTGACAGAAGATGAACAGCGCCGGGAGGATGAACGCGATCCAGGTCGGCACCCGGTCGAAGGTCAGGCCCATCCCGACGAGCATCACGAACACGCCGCCGAAGCCGAGCGCCGAGCTGATCCGCAGTCCGAGCTTTCGGGCGAAGTACGCGGAGAGGATGCCGCCGACGATGCCGAAGGCGTTGAACACCATCGAGCCGATGGTGGCCTTCTCGAAGCTGTTGCCGAAGATCGCCAGGCTGATCACCGGCAGGTACCAGCCGACCGCGAAGTACTGCATGGACTGGGCGAGCGAGATGGCCGAGGACAGCAGGGTGCGGGGCAGGTACTTGCCGCGGAACAGGATCCCGGCCTGCTTCATGCCCACGTTCGGCGGCACCTCGTCCGCGTCCGCGTCGTCGGGCACGGCTCCGGCGGCGGCCGGCTTGGCGGCGACGGCCTCGATCCCGTAGATCCGGTGCAGGTTGCGCACCGCGTCCTCCAGGCGACCCTTGGTGGCCAGCCAGGTGGGGCTCTCCACGAGGAAGGCCCACTGGAGCAGGAACAGGGACAGTGCGATCACCCCGGCCGAGCCGACCGACCAGCGCCAGATGTCCGCGCCGACGTCGAACTTGAAGCAGATCAGGGTGAGCAGCAGGTTGCCGGTGGTGGCGATGTACCAGATGCCCTGCCACAGGTTGAGCCGCCCGCGCAGCGACTTGGGCGTGTACTCGGCGAGCAGCGCCATCGCCACCGCGAAGTCGACGCCATAGGCCATGCCGACCAGGACTCGGCCGATCCACACCACGGTGAAGTCGTCGGCGGTGGCCGCGATCACCGCGCCGGCCAGCGCGAACAGCTTGGCCATCAGCAGCGGGGGCACCCGCCCGATCCGAGTGGCCAACCACCCGCCGATCGGATTGAACAGGATCGCGAGAGCCGGCGCGGTGGCGGTGAGGATGGAGACCTGAGTACTGCTCAGGTCCATCTGCTTCGTCATCGGGGCGAGCCCGGCGCCGAGCGCGGCGTTGGAGTACGCGTCGAGGAAGAGGCCCCCGAACACGAGGAACCAGATGACCTTGGCCCGACCGGAGATTCTCCCCAGTCGGTCGATGAGCGCGACGACGTCCTTGACGCCTCTGACGCTCTGCTGCTGTGCCATGTACCCGTCCTCGGAAAAAGGAAGGACCGGTCGGCGACACGCGAGCGCTAACGCGTAGGAGGGCACAGCGAAGCCACCGACAGGTGGTCTTCGTCTGTTCCTGCCAAAGAATGATCTGGACCTTATGAGGGACATTTGGGGGTGTCAAGGGTCCTGATCGGGTGTGATGCGGGTTGCACCCCCACTGATCTGCCTTATCTGTCCGTCAAGGTTGATCAGAGTTCATCAGGACTCACCCCGCCGATGCTCCCCGTGGACTCCCTCAACTCCCCACGCGCTCCCCGTGACGAACCCTGATGAACCCTGGTGAACGGCAGGTCAGGGAGAGACGGGGAGTGCATACCGCACTTCGTTTGCGCCACCGGGGATAGGGATGTCAGCCGTCTCGACCGGGCCCTCGTCCGTGCGCCACGTGCGGCGGATAACAAGCAGGCTGGTCCCGACGGGAACCTCCAGCACTGCGGCTTCCTCAGTCAGAGCGGATCGCCGGACGGACCGACGTGCGGCGAGACGAGTACGGTCGACTGCCGGAACTGCGTTCGCTGGCCGTCCGATCGGAAGTCGCGCTGTGAGTGACCGAGTGCTGTACCTCGTCGTGTGTGCGGCGGGCCCCGCCCCGCACGTCGGCGTCCTGGTGGACCAGGCGATCAGCCGCGGCTGGGACGTGTGCACCATCGCGACACCTGCGGCGGTCGACGGCGGGTTCATCGACCCGGCCGACATCGAGGCCCGCACCGGCCGTGCGGTCCGGCACCGATATCGGCGAGCGGACGAGCCCGGGCGGTGGCCCAAGGCTGACGCGATTGCCGTCGCGCCGATGACGATGAACACGGTCACCAAGTGGTCGGACGGGCACGCGGACACCTACGCGCTGGGGGTTCTCACCGAGGCGATCGGGCTGGGCCTGCCCATTGCCGCACTGCCGTTCTGGAACGCCGCCCAGGCCGCACACCCCGCCGTCGACCGGGCCGTGGCCACCCTGCGCACCTGCGGAATCCACGTGTTGTACGGGGACCCCCACGTCGTGCCTCACCCTCCCGGCACCGGCGGGACACGCATCCCCGCCTACCCCTGGCACCTCGTCCTCGACAACATCGAGGGGCGCACGACCGGCGGGTAACCCGCCCGTGTGCGCCGGCTACCGAACACCTCCGGCACGGTGCCACCCTGGACGGCATGCCCATCACTCACGTCCGCGGCAAGGCCATCGTCCTGCCCGACACCCTCGACGAAATCCGTGCCAGCCTCCCCGAGGAACGCCGCGAAGAGTTCGACAAGGTCATCGGCAGCACGCCGCTCAGGCAGATCGTCCAAGTCGCGCTCATGGACTTCGCCCTCCCGGAAGAGGCCCATGAGGAAAGCCTGGAGCAGATCGCCCGCCTCCGCGCCGGAGACTTCTCCGGCCTCCACAACGCCGACGGCACCCCGTTCGTACCACCGGAGGAGGCACCGGAGTGAGCCGCTACTACGTCGCCTACACCGACCGCGCCGAGACAGGACTGGCCGGCCTGTCGTCCTCCAGCAAAGCCAGCGTCAAGGCCGCGATCGAACGGTCCATCGGCAACGACACCTACGGCTGCGGGTCCTCCTCCGTGCGGGGCGACAAGGACAGGCGGTCCGCCTCGGTGTCCACGGTAATCATCGAGTACGAGGTGTCCGCGTCCATGCTCACTGTCACCGTGGTTCGCGCCGTGAGCTGGTAGGCGCCACCCGGATGCCGGGCCGCGCCCACCGGCCTGGTGTCGGACCGACGAAACCCGATTCCCCCTCGCCGGCTGCGGGCGGGCACGTATGGGGCACCTGCCCCGTTCGGGTGCGCCGGCTGTCGAAAATCGTGAGGCGACCGTGGCCGGCGCGATCTTCCTCTACGAGGTGAGCGTACGAGGTGAGCGCCCGCGTACTCGTCGTATCCGTGCCGCGTGCCGTGGCGATCCGATCCCGCCCTGTATCGACCGTGGAACCGGTCGAGGACAGGACGCGGCCGGCGGCGGAATGGGGTGTCGGCCGGGGCCGGACACACGCGAAGATGGGGGCATGATCCACTCAGCTGCCGATGATCGTTATGAATCGATGCGCTATCGCCGGGCCGGGCGTAGTGGGGTCAAGTTGCCCGCCGTCTCGCTCGGGTTGTGGCACAACTTCGGGGACACCCAGCCCATGGAGGTGCAGCGGGCGGTGCTGCGGCGGGCCTTCGACCTCGGGGTGACGCACTTCGACCTGGCGAACAACTACGGGCCGCCGTACGGCTCGGCCGAGGCGAACTTCGGGGTGCACTATCGGGCCGACTTCCGGCCGTACCGCGACGAGATGTTCATCGCGTCCAAAGCCGGCTGGGACATGTGGCCGGGGCCGTACGGCGACGGGGGCTCGCGCAAGTATCTGCTCGCGAGTCTGGACCAGTCACTCGCCCGGATGGGACTCGACTACGTCGACGTCTTCTACTCGCACCGGTACGACCCGGAGACCCCGCTCGAAGAGACGATGGGCGCGCTGGACACGGCCGTTCGCTCCGGGCGCGCGCTGTACGCCGGCATCTCCAACTACGGTCCGCAGGAACACCGTCGGGCGGTCGAGATCCTGCGCGACCTCGGCACGCCCGTGCTGCTCAACCAGTCGGCGTACTCGATCCTGGATCGCGAACCGGAGCAGGGTGTGCTGGACGCGGTCGGCGAGACCGGGACCGCGCTGATCGCCTATTCGCCGCTTGCCCAGGGCCTGTTGACGGATCGCTACCTCGACGGCGTGCCCGCCGATTCGCGGATGGCGGTGGGCCACTTCCTCACCCGCAACGAGCTCACCGAGGAGCGACTGACCCTGCTGCGCGCGCTGAACAAGCTTGCCCAGGGCCGAGGACAGACCCTCGCGCAGCTCGCACTGACCTGGATCCTGCGCGACGAGCGGGTCGTGTCGGTGATCGTCGGAGCAAGCAGCGTACGGCAGTTGGAGCAGAACCTGTCCGCTGTCGGGCAGCCGGATCTGACCGACGCGGAGATCGCCGAGATCGACCGGCTGTGCGCCGCACTGTGACCGGGCCTCTCCGCGCCGCACTCTGAACGGGCGGCGGCGGCCGCGATTACACCTGCGCCACCAGGGACTTGCTCAGGTCCCCGGCGTCGATCGAGGCCAGGGAGGCGACCACCGTGCGGCCCGGTGCGGGTGCGATGGCGGTGGTCGAGGACACCGCGAGCACGGCGCACCCGGCGGCCTCCGCCGAGGTGACGCCGACGATGGTGTCCTCGACCGCGACGCACGCGCTCGGCTCGACCCCGAGCGCGGTCGCCGCGGCCAGATAAGGGGCGGGGTCGGGCTTGGTCCGCGCCACGTCCTCGGCCGCGACGGTGACCGAGAACCGGGCCGACCCCAACGCGTCCCGCACCAGGTCCACGACCCGACGCGGCGACGCCGACACGATCGCCACCGGCACCCCCGCGGCGGCCAGTCCGTCCAGCAGCGCCAGGACCCCCGGAAGCGGCTCGATCCGAGCCTCGACCCGGGCCGTGAACGCCGCGTCCAGCGCGTCGGTCAGCTCGTGCACGCACGGCGCCTCGGCGACCACTTCGTGCAGGTAGTCCGCCGTGTGCCCGATCGCGTGCCCGACCACATCCGCCGCGTCCGTCTCCCCCAACATGTAGCCCACCCGCCCGGCCACGTCGGCGACCGCCTCCCACCACAACTGCTCGGTGTCGACGAGGGTCCCGTCCATGTCGAACAACACGGCGGCCGGCAAGACGGCGGACACACTGAACTCGTTTCGGTGGGGTGAGGCAAGGACGTCACGACCCTCTCAGCCCGACGTGAGCACAGTGCCACGATCGGGTTGCGCGCGCATGAACGTGTGTGAACCCCCACCGGCACGGCACGCCCGACCGGACCCGGGTCAGATCACCGCGGCGCGCAGGGACAGGATGTCCGGGAGGTGTTGGGCGATGCGTTCCCAGTGGTCGCCGTCGTGCCGGCCGCGGTAGATCTCGCCGCTGCGGGAGCCGAAGTACAGGCTGGTGTCCTCGGCGTCGTCGGTGCACATCGCGTCGCGCATGACGGCGGTCCAGAAGTCGTCGGGAAGGCCGTCGGCCAGGGCCGTCCAGGACTTGCCCGCGTCGTCGCTGCGGTAGACCCGGCATCGGCCGTCGACCGGGAAGCGCAGCGAGTCGGCGGTGAGCGGGACCACGTAGACGGTGTCCGGCCGGTGCGGGTGGACCACGATGGTGAAGCCGAAGTCGGCGGGCAGGCCGTCGGCGATCGACTCCCACGTCGCGCCCGCGTCGTCGCTGCGGTAGACGCCGTGGTGGTTTTGCAGGAACAGCCGGTCGGGGCGGTCCGGGTGCCGGGCCACCTTGTGCACGCACTGGCCGTACTCGGGATACTCGTCCGGCGAGAACGTGACGTGAATACCGGTGTTGGACGGGTGCCAGCTCGCTCCGCCGTCCTCGGTGACGTAGACCCCACCGGTGGACATCGCGACGATGATCCGCCGCGGGTCGATGGGATGCGGCAGCACCGTATGGATCGCCTGGCCGCCGAAGCCGGCGCCCCAGTTCGGCCGGTGCGGGTGGTCCCACAACGCGCGCACGAGTTCGAAGGAGCGCCCGCCGTCCGCGGAACGGAACAGCGCGGAGGGTTCGACGCCGGCGTAGAGCACGTCGGGCTCGGAGCGGGCGCCGGGCACCAGTTGCCACACCCGCTCGACCGAGGCGCCCGCGTCCGCCGGGAACCCGACCCGGCCCAGGTCGGGTTCGCGCCAGGTCGCGCCGAGGTCGTCGCTGCTGACCACGATCGGGCCGAAGTGTTCGTGGACCACGCCCGCCAGCACTCGCGGTGCGTGCCCTCGGGTGTCGATCGCGACCGAGTAGACGCCCGTCATCGGGTGGTGCGGCCCGGTGTACGCCCAGGACCCGTCGTCGCGTGAGCGACCGATCCACAGACCCTTGCGGGTGCCGATGGCGAGCAGGACGGAATTCGTCATGGTGACCTCCAGGCAGCGTTCCGTACTCGGGGAACGCTACGCGGCGATGGTGACAATCGCCGCATTCGACGCGATCCGCCCCCGCCGACGCCATGACGATCAATCCCGGACGCGATCGCTCGCGGACGCGGTCGCCCGCACGCACGACCGCCCTCGGCCACGATCCCCCTTGCAGCCGCCCTACGGCAGCGGACGTCGTCCGGCGAAGCCGAGGTCGAGGCGGTGGTACCAGCCGAGCCGACGGTCGCCCTCCAGCCAGCACAACAACACGGGTACGCCGTCCAGGTCGGCCGGGAAGTCCACGAGCAACGGCGCGAAGCCCTTGAGCTCCGCGCCGGTCTGCTGGACCTGGGTCATCAATTCGTCGAGCCGGGCCTGCATGCCCTTGAGTTCGGGCAGCCCGCCCAGCTCGCATCGCACCTCGCCGCGCTCCAGTGCCACCGCGACCTCCGCGGCGTCCGCCCGGACGGCGATCAGCTCGTCGAGCACCGGCAGCAGCCGGGCCAGCTCCGCACGCGCCTCGTCGACCGTGAACAGACCCATGCGGCACAACCTCCCGTGTCGTACGCCGGCCGACGATGGCGCGCGCCGATGGTACTGCCGCGACCGGCTCCCGGGTGCGCCGCCGCCCGCGAAGCAGGATCGGCGCCCGCGAAGTGGATCGGCGCACCACGAACAGGGTGGGCGCCCGCAACGCGGATCGGCGCCCCGCGAACAGGTCAGCCGAAGTACTTGGTGTTCTCTTCCACCCCGGGAAAGGAGCCGTGGTTGGCGTGCACACCGAAGATGCCGCCGGAGGACTCCGCCCGACTGGTCCGGTCCTGTTCGATCAGGAGGCCGTCGTGGCTCGTGCTGCTTCCGCGCCTGCCTACCGCGACGGCGATCATCGCGACCAGCGCGATCAGGCCGGCGGCGAAAACAATGATCGTGATCACGGTGCCCCCTGTGGGTGTGCCCGGTCGGACGTGTCGGCTGTCCTACATGATCCATGCCCGTTCCGGCCCCGGCGACCCATGTCCCGAGCACCGAGCCGCCAACGCCCGCAGTCGGGACTCGTCGCCGTCCGACGAGTCCAGCCGCAAAATCTCCTGGACGAAGCGGCGATTCATCGGCCGGCAGCGGATCTCCTGGGCGGCGACGGCCTCCGCCTCCAGGAGCGCGCCGATCGCCTCGCCACGGCGGCCGACCGCGGCGAGGGCGCGGGCGAGGTCGATCAGGTGTCGGGCCTGCCGGCCACGGGGGAGCACGGCGAGTGCGGCCGGGGTGAACCGACCGGCGATGGCCCGTGCGTACTCGCCGAGCAGTACGTGGGCGGTGACCCGGTGCAGCGGCACCTGGATCGCGCCGGGGTCGGCCCGTTCGGCCGCGTCCAGCAGGTCGCGCGTCGCGGACCGGTCGCCGAGCCGGGCCGTGGCCAGCGCCGCCCCGAGCCGCAGCGTCC